>NZ_JBSSCC010000048.1:0-16932 GCF_054059455.1 Thermostichus sp. MS-CIW-23
AGTATCGGAAGCGTACACCAGCAAAACCTGTACCAAGTGCGGGCACATCCACACTAAGTTGGGTGGCGCAAAGGTGTTTAGATGCCCAAAGTGCAGCCATAGGCTACCACGAGATTGGCAAGGCGCTCTGGGTGTTATGCTCAGGGCTTTGCGGGATACCGCCTTTCTGTTCGGAAACGGACAGAATGCTATCGCTTCACCGTTGAGCAGTAATGGTCAGCAGTGTTCAGCGTAAATGTATCAGTTTAAGTTGAATCTGGAACCTGAAAGTTGGATGGGGATGGTGGCAAGGCTATGCAACTCAAAAGCGTTTTCTGGAAGCGGCGGCAGGTATTGGCCGGCCTGGGATCCCTGGGGGCTTGGGTGTTGAGTCAAGGCTCTCCGTTTGCCCAGAATGCCCCCCAGAACACGGTGGATCTGGGATCCCTGAGCTGGGCAGACATTCTGGAGCGGGCGCGGGGCAGCTCTGTCAACTGGGCCATGTGGAGCGGCAGCGAGGCCATCAATGGCTTCGTGGATGGCTGGGTGAAAAGCCAGTTGCAGGAGCGTTATGGCATTCGCTTGAACCGGATCCCGCTCACGGATACCGTTGAAGCAGTCAACAAGGTGATTGGGGAGGTACAGGCCGGGCTGCTCAGCGGCGGCAGCATCGATCTCATCTGGATCAATGGCAACAACTTCCGCACCCTCAAGCAGGGGAATTTGCTCTTCGGCCCTTTTGCTGAGAAATTGCCCAGCTTGCCCTTCTACGATCCCGCCGACATTGCAACGGATTTTGGCCTGCCCACCGAGGGCTATTCTGCACCCTACACCGGCAACTACTTTTTGATGGCCTATGATGCCGAGCGGGTACCCAATCCCCCCCAGAGCTACGCCGAACTGTTGGCTTGGGCAGAGGCCAATCCAGGGCGATTTACCTACGTGGCCCCGCCGGATTTTCATGGCAGCCGCTTTTTGTTGAGCGCCTTCTATGGTGTGACCGGGGGCTATGCTCAGTACAGCGGGCCGGACTTCGATGCCGATCTCTGGGCGCGACAATCCCCTGCCCTGGTGGAATACCTGAGAAAGCTGGATCCCTTCCTGTGGAGACAGGGCCAAACCTACCCGCCCACCTTTGCCCGCCTGGCGGAGCTTTTTGCCAACGGCGAAGTGTGGCTCATCCCCACCTTTATCGATCAGGTGATCTTACGCAAGGGCAACGGCCAATTTCCCCCCAGCACCACCCCCTATGGGATCCCGGGCACCAGCTTGATCGATCCCTCGTTTACAGCCATTCCCATTAATGCGGCCAATCCTTGGGGGGCAATGGTCCTGGCAGAGGTCTTGGCCAGCCCGGAGGGGCAGCTGGAAAAGTTCAAGCCGGAGGTCTGGGGGGATCTGCCGCTCATTGATGTCAGCCGGTTGTCTGCCGACTACCAAACAGCTTTTGCCCAGCTGGAGGCTGCTGCCGGGATCCCCATTCAAGAGGCCATTGCTGGGGCAGTGCCCATCGTGAACTCCGAATACACAGTGCAACTGGAGGCCCTCTGGCAGCAACAAGTCTTGCCGGGATAGGGGTCAGGTATGCCCCTCACCCCCAGCCTCTTTCCAAAAGGGGAGGTCTTCTGACATTGGGGGTGGGCCGGGCAATGGCGGAGCAGGATCCTCACCTTGGGGCAACCAAACTTGGAAATGCGTCCATCCATCCGAGCTGTTGACGGAGATATTCCCCCCCATATGCTCCACCAGTTGCTTCACCAAAGCCAGCCCCAGGCCGGTGCCGCCGTGCTTCCAGCGATCCGATTGCGGGATCCGGTAAAACTTTTCAAAGATGCGGGGCAGCTCTGGCTCTGGGATCTCGCTGCTGTTGCTGCAGACGAAGAGGATCCCCTCTCCTTCTGAGACAACCCGCAGGTGGATGGATCCCTCGGGGGCCGTGTACTTGATGGCGTTGTGCAGCAGCTCGCGCAGAATGCGCCCCAAGCAGGTGGGGTCGGCCCAAAGCGAGGGGATCCCTGCCTCCAGGTGCAGTTGCAGGTGTTGATGTTTGGCTTGGGCCAAAGGCTGAGCCCCGGCCAGCAAATCTTGTAAATACCGCGGCAGAAAAATATTCTCTGGTTGCAGCAGATACGTCCCGGCTCCCAGCCGTCGCATATCCAGCAGGTCGTTAATGAGCTCGATTTGCCGGTTGCACTCTTTCAGGGCAATGGTGAAGTAGTGCCGCTGTTTCTCGGGGTTATCGCGGGTCATTTGCAGCATTTGCAAGGCCATGCGCACATTGGTCATGGGGGTGCGCAGCTCGTGGGAGACGGTGCTGAGGAAATCATCCTTCAGCAGATTCAGCCGCTCCAATTCCTTCACCTGCGCTTGGGCTGCTTGGTACAAACGGGCTTGGCGGATGGCCAGGGCACACAAGTTGGCCACCTGATAGGCCAGTTGAATCTCGTCTTCGGAAAACTCTTGCTCCGGCAGCCGCTCCAACAGCAAAGCTCCCAGCCGCTTCTCTTTGTCCCAAAGGGTGCAGACCAGCAGCCGCACCCAGCGTCCTTCCTTCCGACAACAGCAGTGGATTTTCCATTTCTGCTGTGAGGAAGAATGGGACTGCAGCAGGCGCAAGAACTCCGGGTCACTGGCGTAGTCTGGCCCATGCAAGGGATCCGCCCTGTCGCCCTGAGCTGCATCAGAAGAGAGAAGGGGGGAGTAGCAGTAGCCAGGGATCCAGGTTGACCCATCTTCTAAAAGCAGCAGGATTTGGCAGCAGGTCAGGCTTAGCGCTTCGGCAAGGGCTCTGACCACTTCTTCCAGGATTTCCCCCTCGTTTAGGCTGACCACCATCCGGCTGCTGAGGGCGCGCAGCACCCCCTCAAAATACAAGGCCTGCTGCAGCTTGGCCGTGCGCAGCTCCACCTGGGCTTCTAGCTCCCGGTTGAGGGCCTGCAACTGTTGTTCTGCCCGCTTTTGCTCGGTGATCTCCCGCCCCACCGACAGGATCTCCACCAAGCGGCCTTGGCTGTCGAAAATGCCCTGATCCACCCAGCTAATCCAGCGGGACTGGCCGTTTTCTCCGGGATACTCCCGCTCGCTGCAGTAGAAAGGATGCTCAGGCGTGAGAGCAGCAAAAGCTTGCAACACCTTAGCCTGCTCTTCTTCCGGCAGCCGATCCCGCCAAGGTTGGCCCACCACCTCCTCTGCCCGCCGACCGAAGAAGCGCAAGTAGGCAGGATTGACGAAGGTGATGCAGGTATCGGGCCGAAAGCGACAAATGAGCTCCGTCTGCTGTTCCACCACGGCGCGGTATTCTTGCTGCTGCTGCCAGAGACGATCCAGCAGGGCCTGCTGAGCTGCTGCCGCCTGCTGCCAGGCTTTGGCCAGGGTCTGCACCTCCTGGATGGGGCCGGGATCCAAAGGAGGCCAGGGCTGGAAACCGCTTTGGATAAATTGCTCGGCTACTTGGGTGAGGCGGCGCAGGGGACGGGAAAGAGCTTCGCCGAGGAGGATCCCTGTCCCCAGCATGCTCAGCAATAGCCCACCCCCCAGCAGCGCAGCCTGTTGGGCGCTCCGATGGACTTTGGCCAGAAGGGTTGCCTCTGGGATCCCGTACACGAGATAAAAACCTAGCCTCCCTTCACTCTGAACGGACTCCACCTCCGCCCAGTAGGGGATCCCGCCAACCACGAGGCGCAGCGAATCTTGGGAAGAGGCCGTCCCCCAGGAGCCCACCTGCTCTTGCACGGCCACCAGCAGCGGATGGGGAGCAGGCCCCGCCGTACTGGCCACCACTTGCCCCTCTTCGTCCAGCAGAAAGCTCACCCCCACAGCAGAGCTGCCTTGTACTCGTTCCAGAAAAGCCTGAAGCTGCTGAATGGACAGGGAAGCCAATAAGCTGCCGTAAACCCGCCCCCCCGAGTCGGTCAGGGATAGGGACGTCACGATCAGCCGCTCTGGATCCTGGGCAGGAAGCTCCGCAAAAAATCGGGTTACCACCCAAGTGTCGCGGATCCCTTCCGACTGCAGGAGCTGGGGAAACCAGAACAACCGCCTCAAATCCACAAAGCCTAACTGCCTCCTCAGGCCAGTGGGATCCCCTGTCTCTGGATCCCGTTGGCAGCCCTGGACGGATCCCGGCAACAGGCCGGGTGTGTGGTAAGTCCAGATCGACCCATCGGCGTGGCGGCGGGCGATCACAAACCCCCCTTGAGCCGAGACAAAGCCGACATAGCTCAGCTCAGGAAATGGCTGCAACTGGCGGGCAAAGTGAGCTTCCAGCACCTCTAGATCGGCTGGGCTGGGGGTTGTCAAATCGGGCAGCAGCCCCCCCCTCACTGCCCCTTGATTGAGGGCATTGATCTGAAGGGGAATTTGCAAATATCTGGCAAGATGCTCTTCGGTGCGGTCGGTAACTTCCCGCCTCAGTTGCTCCGTCAAGCGCAGCGCCAGGTGTCGCCCGCCCTGCCAGGAGAGATAGGCCACTCCCCCCACTCCCCCTGCTACTGAGAGCACTAGGGGCAGCAGCAACGCCACCCGCAAAGGAATGGAGCGGAAAGGCCACCGGGATCGCACTTCAGAAGAACTAGAGGAAGACGGCATGGGATCCCTCACAGAACCTCAGGCTTGGGGAGGTTCCAAAGCCCGCTGCAGAGTGCCAAGGCCGATCTCGGCCGCAATAGCCAGAAGGGCCACTGGAACCGCCCCCACCAGCAAGATGGCGTTGTCATAGAGAGCAAACCCTAGAGTAATGAAAGTACCCAGCCCTCCTGCGCCGATAAACGCTGCCAGAGTAGCACTGGCAATCACCTCAATGGTAGCCGTTTTAACACCGGCCAGGATCACCGGCAAGGCCAAAGGGATCTCCACGTGCCGCAGTACCTGGGCAGGGGTCATGCCCATGCTCAAGGCGGCTTCACGCAGGGCCGGCTCAAGGCTGCGGAAGGCCACATCCGTGCTGATCAGAATGGGGGGCAACGCCAGAAGGGTTAGGGCGACAACTGCCGAACGAACGCTGAGGCCGAAATAGGGGATGGCCAAAAACAAAATGGCTAAGCTGGGGATCACCCGCAGGCTGCTAAACGCATTGATCACCACCAGAGAAAGCATCTGGGAGCGGGAGCTGAAAAAACCCAGCGGCAAACCCAACAGCAGCCCCATTCCTAAAGGCACCGCCACCAGTTGTAGGTGTTGGACGAAAGCTTGAAACAGCATGTCGCTGTGGCTCTGGGCGTAGCTGAGGGAGCGGGCCAAAAGGCTCATCTAGAGGTGTGTGGATGACAGAGGGATCCAAGACAAGCCCCAGTGTAGCGCCGGCAGGCGATCTTGACAGTGCGGAATAGTGCAGAGCGGGGATTTAGCACCAATCAGGGAGATGGGGTCACTCCAATTTCGGTCTCCGACCTGCTAACGCGGTGCAATCAACCTCAACTTTCTCCCAAGGATTAGAACCCACAGCGCCGCCTGCCGACAAAAATAACCATCTGTTTCACTGCCCATCTGAGTTGCCATCTCTATCCTGCTGATCTTTCTCAATCTTGTCTGGATCCCTGTTTGGGGGATGGTTGGCTTCTCGCTCTTGCAAACGGCGGATTTGGGAGCGCACCTGCAAAGCAATCTGTAAAGCAGTCTCTAGGATACGACCCTGTTCGCTGGCCTGCTCGCTCACCTGCAGAGCTGTCAAAGCTGCCAAGTTATCGCCGAAGAACTCGCTCTGCTGCTCGATCAGGTCTTCGTTTTGCCGCAAGATCCGTTCGGTTTTCAAGGCACGGATGAGATCGGCCCGGGTCAGCTTCAGCGCTTCGATCACCTCAGCCCTCTGGGCCAGCTTCACCTCGGGGTTGCCCGCTTCCACCAACTGATCATTGACATGGATGGCCTGGATGATTCGGTTGTAGCGATCCACCTCCTCCAGCAAATTCAGCAGCAGCGGCATGCGACGGCTGCGGAAAATCCAATAGGCTTGGCCCAGGGCGGCAATAGCCGCCAGGATCCCCCATTCCACCGGCCAAGTGCCCCAAGTGGCCTGTAGGCCAGGGATCCAAATCCGCCCCACCAGGGTAAGTAGGGATCCCCCTGTCCAGAAGGTCAAGAAACGCAAGAACAAGTCCAGCGTCACCAGCAAGCGTAGGAGATCCCAGAAAGCGGAGAACTGGCGCAGGCGATCCTTAAAGCGACGAACGGGCCGAGGCCGATACAACCAAGCCACCGGCACTTGAGAGAGGCTTTCAACTTGAGCTGGGGAGATGATCAGCTCTTGTAAGTCCCGCTGCATCGCCATTTGCTCTGCTGAGGCTGGGAAGTTTTCCCATTGTACTTGCGACCTTGAGCAGCTTGGGCTTGCTCAGGGATCCCTTCCCAGAAGGGAAGCTGCCTGGCCAAGTCTCGATAGAATGGGGTTCGCTGGGCTGTTTGCGTCTTCACGCCCTCGTGCTCACGTTGTAGGGCAACAGTGAGACACAAGACAGCTCGTCAAACGCAAAGGAGAAGAGCAGGGTGACCAGCCAATTGCGCCAACTGAAGGCCCATCTCGCTGAACCGGAAAACTTTGCCCCCTACGGACAGGTCATTTGCCCCACTCCCGATCACAAACCCTTCGACAGTCAAGATGCTCAGTTGTTCTTGAATCAAGGGCAGCCCCGCTTTTACATCATGCGCTTGCCTCGCCGCGGCCTCAAGTTTACTCAGATCACCCACCACATCCGCTGCACCCAGTGCCTGGGATCCCTCAATGGCAAGGAGTGGTTTATTGGTGTTGCACCCCCTGCCGATGAGCTGCACGTGGATCAGATTCAAGCCTTTCGGGTGCCTGGGGATCGCTTTATCAAACTGGAGATGGGTACCTGGCATGCCGGCCCCTATTTTGACCACGAAGAGTTCATCGATTTCTACAACTTAGAGCTGGCCGACACCAACATCACCGATCACGAAACCATAAACTTACTCCAAACCTACAACCTGGAGTTCCAGATCACCCCCTGACAAGCTTTTGGGGATCCCTTATCAATCGGGCAAAAAGCAGCATTGATCACAGCAATCTTTCGCTTGAGCGCAAGAAGAGCATGCCTCTAACCCCCAAAACCCTGAACTTTGCTGAATTTACTGAGCTTTAGGCGGTTTGGCAAAAGTCATTGAGAGGGATATAGTAGACCAAGTTTCCCCCTGATCCTTGAGTCCACCGCAACGGTTGCCGGGAAGTGAAGGGGGAAAGCGCTCGGGGGGTATTCCTCAGGGCTTTGCGGGATACCGCCTTCCTGCTCAGAGATAGGCAGGATGCGATCGCTTCTTTCCTGAACCATGTTCAGGAGAGTTCAGCGTGAATGTATCAGTTGTGGGGATCCGTACTCCACTATGGGTGGAGAGAGAAAGTGGGCTTGGATCCCATTCCTAGTGGATGTAGCCGACTTGGGTGAGCGTTCCTTGACTTGGGCTTAAGTTATACCCTTGTCGGCATGAGTTTTGACGCTGTGGCCCACTCGGCCAGGTGATAGAACAGGGTCAAACCCAACAGCATTTGGGAGGTTTGTTGTCATGGCTACGTTGCAACCCAAAGTGACCCACCAGCTTTTGGCGGCCTTAGCCCTGTTTGCCTGTCTGGGCTTGTTGCCTGCTTGTGGCGAGAGCAGCAGCAGCACCGTCAGCCCCCCCAGCATCACCCCCACCCCCACCGGCTCATAATTCGGCTGGTTTTTGCATGCCCTTGCAGCGGTTGCCCAAGTTGGTTCAGCTTTGGGCTTTGAGGATCGCGGGGATCTTTTGTCTTTGTCTGCTGGCGGCCTGTGGAGGATCCCCTACCTCGATGGAGCCACCGCGGGCAGGGGAAGTGCCGATTGCCAGCTTCCTGTGCCGGTTGGATCGCCAGACCCGCAGCTTCACGGGGCCTATTTACGCCGAACAGCCCCAGGTTGCCACCTGCAACCCCGGTCGCCTTACGCCTGCAGCAGCCCAAAAGATGATGGATCGGCTGAATTTTCTACGGCTGTTGCACCAGTTACCGCCGGTGAAGCTCAATCCTCAGTTCCTAGAAGCCGCCCAGCAAGCGGCCTTGATGCAGGTAGCCAATGGTACTCTCAGCCACCAGCCGCCCCCTTCTTGGCGCTGCTTTACCCCTGCTGGGGAGGCGGGATCCCGCTTCAGCAACCTGGCGGTTGGGCCCATCCTAGAGCTGAACGGCCCCGATCCAGGCCGGGTGTTGGCGCGGCAGGTGGACATCTATTTTGCCGAGCCAGGTCGAGAAAACTTTGTGGATGTGGGGCATCGCCGCTGGAACCTGTATCCTCAGTACGCCCAGGGGGCCTACGGCATTGTCTTTGACCCACGGGCCGGACGGGTGACCCAGGCCAACGCCAACTGGATCTTCGGTTTTGACGAGTCGGTGCCAGATCCAGAGTTCATCGCCTTCCCGGAGAAAGACGGCTACCTCTACCGCCTAGAAGGGTTTTCCGGCCAGCCCCTGTCTGCCTACCGCTGGTCTTTCTCGGTGCCCAGCCGTGGCGGCAAGGCTGATCTCAGCCAAGCCCAAGTCCGCATCACCGATGCCCTCAGCGGCGAGCCGGTGCCTGTTGGAGATCTCCGCGTGGGGGATCCCGCCTTTGGCCTGGAAACTTTGACCTACTCCGTGGGTTCGATCCAGCCCAATCGCAACTACACCTTTAAAATTAGCGGCATTCGCCTCAACGGTGGCCCCCCCCGCACCTATCGCTACACCACCGCTCTCTACGACTGCGATCCCCAAACTTCCCAACGGCCCGCACCCCTCACCGAAGGGCTGGGGATCCCGCCCCGTCTGCTCTGGCAGATGGAGCCTTTCAACTCTTTCAACCCTCTCAACTAGCTTTTCCTCACCCCCAGCCCCTTTCCCAAAGGGGGAAGAGGGGTCTGCTGCTGATACATTCACGCTGAACTCTCCTGAACATGGTTCAGGAAAGAAGCGATCGCATCCTGCCTATCTCTGTTCGCGTCAGCGGGACGGAGTCCAAACAGGAAGGCGGTATCCCGCAAAGCCCTGAGGAATACCCCCCGAGCGCTTTCCCCCTTCACTTCCCGGCAACCGTTGCGGTGGACTCAAGGATCAGGGGGAAACTTGGTCTACTATATCCCTCTCAATGACTTTTGCCAAACCGCCTAAAGCTCAGTAAATTCAGCAAAGTTCAGGGTTTTGGGGGTTAGAGGCATGCTCCTGGAAGCCTGACTTTATGTATAAAGCGCAATTCGAGAATGACAAAACTGCATAACCTGTTACAAAGTGTAACTGCCAATACCAAAGTTAACGGTTCGTCATCGCTAGGGTAGCTAGTGTTCACCCCACGGCAGCGATCATGGCGAACCAATTTGAACGCCTCAAAAGCGAAAAGGATGGGCTGGCGGTCAAGGCCGAGCTGGAGGCGTTTGCCCGGATGGGTTGGGAGAACATTCCTGAAGACGACCGGGATCACCGCCTCAAGTGGCTGGGGATCTTCTTTCGCAAGCGCACCCCAGGTCAGTTCATGCTGCGGCTGCGCCTGCCCAATGGGATCCTAACCAGCGGCCAAATGCGCATGTTGGGCGCAATCATCCACCCCTATGGAGAACAGGGCGTAGCCGACATCACCACCCGGCAGAACCTGCAACTGCGGGGCATCCCCATCGAGGAAATGCCCCAGATCCTGGGCTACCTGAAAGAGGTAGGCCTGACCAGCATCCAGTCAGGCATGGACAACGTGCGCAACATCACGGGATCCCCTCTGGCTGGTATTGACCCGGATGAGCTGATCGATGTGCGCGGTCTCACCCGCAAGGTGCAGGACATGATCACCAACAACGGCGAGGGCAACCCTTCCTTCAGCAACCTGCCGCGCAAGTTCAACATCGCCATCTGCGGTTGTCGCGACAACTCCGTGCATGCGGAGATCAACGACCTGGCCTTTGTGCCCGCCTTCAAAAATGGCCGCCTGGGCTTCAACGTCCTGGTGGGCGGCTTTTTCTCGGCTCGCCGCTGCGCCGAGGCAATTGGCCTAGATGTCTGGGTGGATCCCCGCGATGTGGTTCCTCTGTGCGAGGCGGTGCTGCTGGTCTACCGGGATCACGGCCTGCGGGCCAACCGGCAAAAGGCGCGGTTGATGTGGCTCATTGACGAGTGGGGCCTAGAGAAGTTCCGGGCGGCTGTGGAGCGCCAGATAGGCCACCCTCTGCTCAGGGCAGCGGAAAAAGATGAGGTGGTCTGGCACAAGCGGGATCTGCTGGGGGTGCATGCCCAGAAGCAGCCGGGCCTCAACTTTGTCGGCCTGCATGTGCCGGTGGGGCGGCTCAACGCCCTGGAGATGATGGAGCTGGCCCGCTTGGCGGAGGTGTACGGCTCCGGAGAGCTGCGGCTGACGGTGGAGCAGAACGTGCTCATCCCCAATGTGCCCGACTCCCGAGTGGCCCCGCTCCTCAAAGAGCCGCTCTTGAAGAAGTTCTCCCCCAACCCAGGGCCCTTGCAGCGGGGGTTGGTGTCCTGTACGGGCAACCAGTTCTGCAACTTTGCCCTCATCGAGACCAAAAACCGGGCTGTGGCCTTGATGGAGGAGCTGGAGGCGGAGCTGGAGATCCCCCAAACGGTGCGCATCCACTGGACGGGCTGCCCCAACTCCTGCGGCCAACCCCAAGTAGCCGATATCGGCCTTATGGGCACCACTGCTCGCAAGGACGGCAGGGTGGTGGAGGCCGTGGACATCTACATGGGGGGAGAGGTGGGCAAAGACGCCAAGCTGGGCGAATGCGTGCGCCAAGGGATCCCTTGCGAAGACCTCAAGCCCGTCTTGGTGGAGCTACTGATTGAGCACTTCGGGGCCAGGCCGCGTCAGCATCCGTCCGCCGCCCAGGCTTCTGTTTTGGTAACCCGCTAGCGGTTCTGTTGCCGTCCTGAAAGTTTTTCTTTCTTCGTCGTTGTAAATCTTGGAGGTTTCGATGTCTAAGCTGTTCAGCACTTCCTCTCCCGTCTCCCGTCGGCAATTTTTGGCCGGGGTGGCTGCTCTCACGGCTGGGGCGGCCACGGCTGGGATCCCGCGCGCCCAATCGCAATCCTTGGGCAAAGGCTACTGGGTGGCGCAGGCCGATACTCCCGAAACCACCAGCGCCAAGCTGGGGTTCATCGCTCTAACCGACGCGGCCCCCCTGATCATCGCCAAAGAAAAGGGGTTCTTTGACAAGTACGGCATGAAGGACGTAGAGGTGGTCAAGCAGGCCTCTTGGGGCACCACCCGCGACAACTTGGTGCTGGGATCCGCCGCCGGCGGCATCGATGGGGCACACATCCTCACCCCCATGCCCTACCTCATCACTACCGGCAAAGTTACCGATGGCAAGCCGGTGCCTATGTACATTTTGGCCCGTCTCAATCTGGACGGTCAGGGCATTAGCATTTCCAACCAATATCGGGATTTGCAAATCGGCCTGGATAGTTCCCCCCTCAAGGCCAAGTTTGCCGAGCTTCGAGCTGCCGGCAAAGATCCCAAATGCGCGATGACCTTCCCTGGTGGCACCCACGACCTATGGATGCGCTACTGGCTGGCCGCAGGCGGGATCGATCCCACTAGCGACGTCTCCATCATTGTGGTGCCGCCGCCGCAGATGGTGGCCAATATGAAATCCAGAACCATGGAAGCCTTCTGTGTGGGCGAGCCTTGGAATGCCCAGCTGGTGAACCAAAAAGAGGGGTATAGTGCCCTCACCACCGGCGAGCTGTGGAACGGCCACCCGGAAAAGGCCTTTGCCCTGCGGGCCGACTGGGTGGATGCGCACCCGAAAGCCACCCTTGCCCTGTTGAAAGCGGTGCTAGAAGCCCAGATCTGGTGCGACCAGATGGAAAACAAAGAGGAGATGTGTCGCATCATCGGCGACCGCCGCTGGCTGGGGGTGCCTGTGCCCGATATCTTGGGCCGTTCTCGGGGCACTTTTGACTACGGCACCGGCAAGGTCGTTGAAAACAGCCCCCACCTGATGAAGTTCTGGCAGGACTACGCTTCCTACCCCTTCAAGAGCCACGATCTCTGGTTCTTGACCGAAAACATTCGCTGGGGTTACCTACCTGCCGACACCGATACCAAAGCCTTGGTGGAGCGGGTGAATCGGGAAGAACTCTGGCGAGAAGCTGCCAAAGCCATTGGTCAGGGGGCAGCCATTCCCCCCAGCACCTCTCGAGGAGTGGAAACCTTCTTCGACGGGGTGCAGTTCGATCCCGAAAATCCTGCCGCCTACCTGGAGAAATTGGCGATTAAGAAGCTGGCCTAATTTCCCAACTTTCCCCAGCAAGTTAGCTGCAAACCCTCTGTCCAGGAGAGAAGGGATCCCCGAATCCCCACAAAGAGTGTTCAACTGAAACCCCTTCTCTCTTGGGATCCTCTTAAGTTGACTTCAACCTTACTCCCAGCAAGCCATGAGGATTTTCCACTCTGCCCTACAGTTGGGCTACCACCTCTTTCGGATCCTGCTTCCCCTACTGGTTGGCCTAGGCCACTGGCTGCTGAAAACCAGCCCAGGCTTTGTTCTTCAGTCCAATGCCGGGCTCCACTCCCCGGCCAGCTCTGCATCTTCTTCTGCTTGGAGGCAGCGAGTCCAAATCCACCAAGTGCTGCGCCGCGTTCTTTTGCCCACCACGGCCATTTTAATAGTGCTCGTTCTCTGGCAAATTGCCTATAGCCGCCCCGGAGCCAACTTGCCCACCCCTCTCCAGGTTTGGCAGGACACCTGGGATCCCCTCATTAAAGATCCCTTTTTTGACTATGGCGGCAATGCCAAAGGGCTGTTCTGGCAAATTTGGGCCAGCTTGCGGCGGGTGTTCATTGGGTTTGCCCTGGCCGGCTTGGTGGGGGTTGTGGGCGGCATGATCATCGGGGTCAATCGCTGGCTGTACGAGGCTTTGGATCCCATTTTTCAGGTGCTGCGCACGGTGCCGCCTTTGGCCTGGCTGCCGATTTCTTTGGCTGCCTTTCGAGATGCCAACCCTTCCGCCATTTTCGTAATCTTCATTACGGCCCTCTGGCCCATTTTGATCAACACCGTTGTCGGCGTACAGCAGATCCCACAGGACTACCGCAACGTGGCCAGAATTGTGCGCATGTCCGGCTGGAAGTACTTTTTCAAAATCGTTTTCCCGGCAACTGTGCCCTATATTTTTACCGGCTTGCGCATTGGGGTGGGCTTGTCTTGGCTGGCCATTGTGGCAGCGGAAATGTTGATTGGCGGTGTGGGCATCGGGTTCTTCATCTGGGATGCCTGGAATAGCTCCCGCATCAGCGAAATCATTCTGGCTTTGATCTATGTCGGGATGGTGGGTCTTCTGCTGGATCGCATCACGGCTTGGATTGGCTCGCTGGTGGTGGCTGAGGATCGCTAAATGAGCTTGGCCGAGTTTTAGATTGGTTGCTGACAATTTCTCCATGCTCTCAGAAATCATCTCAGAGGAATCATGAAGACCCAGCCTTACATTGAAGTGGATCATGTCGACAAGGAATTTCTCCTCGACAACGGAGAGGTCTATCCTGTCCTGAAAGACATCCACCTGGAGATCCAAAAAGGGGAATTTGTCTCGCTAATTGGCCACTCCGGCTGTGGCAAATCGACCCTACTCAACATCATCGCCGGCCTGGAAAAGCCTTCCCGCGGAGGCATTCTCCTGGAGGGCCGACAAGTTACAGATCCCGGCCCAGATCGCATGGTGGTGTTTCAGAACTATTCCCTGCTGCCCTGGCTGACGGTGCGGGAGAACATTGCCCTGGCCGTGGACGAGGTGCTGGGATCCCTTCCCAAAGCAGAGCGAAGCCGGATTGTGGAAGAGCACATCCGCCAGGTGGGGTTGCAGGGGGCAGCCGACAAGCGACCGGCCCATCTGTCAGGAGGGATGAAACAGCGGGTAGCCATTGCCCGGGCTTTGGCCATCCGTCCGCGGGTGCTGCTGTTGGATGAGCCCTTTGGCGCTCTGGATGCCTTGACGCGCGGCAACCTGCAGGAGCAACTGATGGAGATTGCCCAGGCGGAGCAGCTCACCTGTGTCATGGTTACCCACGATGTGGATGAGGCGCTGCTGCTTTCGGATCGGGTGGTAATGATGACCAATGGCCCGGAGGCCCGCATTGGCCAGATTTTGCGGATCCCTTTTCCTCGGCCCCGCCATCGTTTGGAAGTGGTGCGTCACCCCGATTACTACAGCCTGCGGGGAGAGATGATCTACTTTCTCAACCAGCAAAAGCGGGCTCGCCAAAAAACGCCTGTTCGCGTGGCCATTGCCAAACACGGCCTGGAGAAGGTCAATTTGGAGGTTGGCTTTGTGCCCCTCAACGACTGCGCCCCGCTGGTGGTGGCGCAGGAAAAAGGCCTGTTTCAAAAGCATGGCCTGGAGCAGGTCACCCTGGTGCGGGAGCCAGGCTGGAAGACCATCTGGGAAGGGATCCGCTCCGGTCGGCTGGATGCGGCCATGGTGGTGGCCGGGATCCCGTTGGCTTCCACGTTGGGGGTGGGGGGAGTTCCGGTGCCTTTGATTACCGCGCTAACCCTCTCCCGCGGCGGCAACGCCATTACCTTTGGGCGCAGACTTTGCCTGCAGGGTGTTCTCAGTCCCTGGGATCTGCGCCAACACCTCCGGCAAACTCCTGACGTGGTTCATACCCTAGGGGCGGTGCACCCGGCCTCAATGCAAAACTTCTTGCTGCGCCATTGGCTGGCTAGCGCGGGGGTGGATCCGGATCGGGATGTCACGTTAACCGTGATCCCGCCGCCGCAGATGGTGGCCCACCTCAAGGCCGGCAACATCGATGGCTACTGCGTGGGCGAGCCCTGGAACTCCCGCGCCGTGCGGGAACAGGTGGGGGTTATCGTCGCCACCACCCCTGAAATCTTACCCAGCCACATTGAAAAAGTGCTGACAGTGCGCCAGGATTGGGCGCAAAACTACCCCCGTACCCATGTAGCTCTGGTCAAGGCACTACTGGAGGCTTGTCACTACTGCGATCAGCCGCAGCACCGTTCTGAGATCTTGGAGTGGCTGGCTCAGCCCCAGTATGTGGGCGTGGCCCTGGAGGATCTGCAGCCGGGGTGGACGGGTATTCTGCAGCGGGGAATTGCCGATGAATCCCAAGCCCTCACCGGTTTTCACCAGTTTGCCAACGGGCGCAACACCTGTCCGGAAAGATTGGAACACCTCTGGATCCTGACGCAGATGGCTCGCTGGGGACTCTGCGCTTTTCCCCGCAATTGGGTTTCGGTTCTCGACCAAGTTCTGGACAGCGAAACCTACGCCCTAGCCGCCAGAGAACTGGGCCTTCCGGATCGGGCCCACGACCGCGGAGCTTTACTCTTTGGCGATGGATCCCGCTTTGACGGAGAGGATCCCGTTGCTTACCTGGAGTCGGTGGCCATCCGGCAGAACCTGAAACTGCAGGAGTACCGGCTCAGCGAAGTTTAGCTTTTGTTACCTTAAACTCTCGATTGGAAAACACCATGATGACCAGCTCCCGCACGTTCTCCTCACCGCTATCTTCTGCTTCTCCGGTTGCAGGACTGCCCCTTCTTTGTCTTCAGAATGTGGGCAAGACCTACTTCACCTCAGCAGGGCCCTTCGTTGCGCTGGAAAATATCAATCTGGAAGTGGCTGCCGGTGAGTTTGTTTGCATTATTGGCCACTCCGGTTGCGGCAAATCCACCTTGATCAACATGGTGGCGGGTTTTTCGACTCCCACTTCGGGATCCATCGCCCTCAAGGGCCAGCCCATCACCTCCCCAGGGCCAGATCGGATGATGGTGTTTCAACATTATTCCCTTTTGCCCTGGCTGACGGCTTTTGAAAATGTTTATCTGGTGGTGGATCAGGTTTACCCAAACAAATCCCGGCGGGAGAAAAGGGAAATTGTTCAAGAACATCTGGAATTGGTAGGTTTGGCGGAAGCAGCCCACAAGCGGCCCAAGCAGCTTTCTGGAGGCATGAAGCAAAGGGTAGCCATTGCCCGTGCTCTTGCCGTTCGTCCGCAAGTTTTGCTGTTGGATGAGCCTTTTGGGGCCTTGGATGCCATTACCAAGGAAGATCTACAAGATGAGCTGCTGGCCATTTGGCGGGATCACCGCTGCACAGTTTTGATGATTACCCACGACATCGACGAGGCTCTTTACTTGTCAGACCGTGTGGTGATGATGACCAACGGCCCCGCTGCCCATATCGGTGAGATCTTGACCATTCCCTTTGAGCGACCGCGCATCCGCTCCCGCATTATGGAAATGCCCGAGTTCTACGAATTGCGCAACCGCGCCCTTGACTTCCTCTATCGTCGCTTTGCCCATGGAGGGCATTGAGCTAGGGTTCAAAATACTTGGAGAGGGAAGTTGATGGCCACTGCTCCGGTTCAGGTAGCTCCAACCGATCTCCCAATGGAGGAGCGGGTCTCTAGCTTGCCCAAAACCCTTGCCGACTATCTGGCCAATCCAGTTGCCCAAACCAAATGGGTAGATGGCTACATTGTGGAGAAAGTGGGGCAAACCTTAGGGCATGCCAAGATCCAAACCCGACTTCTCTTCCGTTGGGCCGGTTATGTCGAATGTCAGCAATTGGGAGGCATGGTTTTGGTGAAGGCTCCCGGCCAAACCAAAGGCAGAGTCAGAAGACCTGATGCTGCCTACTCATCTCCAGATTTAATCCAGCAATTTGGAGAGGATATTGCCACGCTGCTGCAGAGCTATCCTCTGGTTGAGGAGATCTTCTCTCCAACCGACTGTGGAGAAGATATTTTCCTAAAAGCCCAAGAGTATCTCAGCTCCGATGTACTGGAAGTCTGGCTGATTTTTCCCAGAAGCAAATACGTTTTTATCCAAACTCAAGATGGCCATCTTTGGCTAGCTGAACAGGACACTGACAAGAGCTAGGTTGTATTACAGCCTGTTAAGGGCTCAAGGGGTACAATAGCAGCACTTAGCAAACCAACTTCGGAAGGAGGATGGATTGATCAGTAGTAAAGAAGTCTTCAC
>NZ_JBSSCC010000049.1:0-16764 GCF_054059455.1 Thermostichus sp. MS-CIW-23
TTTCTCGTTTTGACAAATTGGCCAGGAACTTCTTGAGTTTTCTCTATCTCGTCAGTGCTCTCTTTTGGCTCAAATGAAAGATCAACACAACCTAGGACAACTCACTCTTAGTCAGCTTCTTGACAGACGTCTGCAAGAGTTTTCCCAATACCCCAGTGGTCTCAGACCAATCGAGAACCAACAGTTTCATTGCTACGTTAAAGAGATGGTTCATATTGATTGATGGAAATGGCTATCGGTACCCTTGCCCATTTTTGTCGTTTGGCCAATGTCTGTCTCTGCATCTGAACCAACTCCGGCTCCACTGCTGGCCGAGCAGCACCCCCCTGTCGCCCTCACCATCGCTGGATCCGACAGTGGTGGGGGAGCAGGGATCCAAGCGGATCTGCGCACCTTTGCTTTCCAACGGGTACACGGTACCTCTGCCCTGACCTGCGTGACTGCCCAAAATACCCTTGGGGTGAGCCGGGTGGATGCGCTGCCCCCCGAAGCCGTGGCCGCCCAAATTGAGGCCGTGGTGCAGGACATTGGGGTGCAAGGGATCAAGACGGGCATGTTGCTGAATGCCGAGATCGTGCTGGAGGTAGCCCGTCAGGTGGAGCGCTGGACGTTGCGGCCTCTGGTGGTGGATCCGGTGATGGTGTCCCGCACGGGAGCAAAGTTGCTGGCAGATGAAGCCATTCAGGCCATCCGCGAGCGGCTGATCCCCTTGGCCCAGGTGCTGACCCCCAATCGCTATGAGGCGCAAATTTTAACGGGGCTGCAGCTGCAGTCCCTGGCGGATATGCAAACGGCGGCTCAGCAGATTCGCACCCTGGGCTGTGGAGCGGTGTTGGTCAAAGGCGGAGGCATGCCGGGGGAACTGCAGGGGGTGGATGTGTGGTTCGATGGCGAGCGACTGGAAGTGCTGAAAACAGAGCGGATCCCCACCCGCCACACCCACGGCACCGGCTGCACCCTCTCGGCGGCCATTGCAGCACAGATGGCCTGGGGCAGGGATCCCTTGGCGGCCACAGTGGCGGCCAAAGCCTATGTAACAGAAGCGCTGCGACATCCTTTGGCCATCGGGTCAGGGCAGGGGCCGGTGGGGCACTTCTACCCGCTTCTGTCCGGGATCGGCGAACCTGTGCCATAAGAGAGAAGTCCCTCTCTCTGGCTACTATGGCTGGCCCATTGAATCTTTCTAGGAAGGGATCCCTGCCCAAATGGCGGTTTTGGCTACCCCTACTGCTGCAGCTGGGTATCGTTCTGCTGATACCGGCTCGGCAAGCGCTGACTCTTGCTGTCGGAACCACGATCTACCTGAAAACGGCCCCTGTGGATCCCTATGACCTTTTGCGGGGCCGGTACGTGGCCTTGGGCTACGTCGTCGCTCGACGCTCCACCCTAGAGCAACTGCCGGGTTGGTCACCTGAATTGGAGACGCCAGGGATCCTTTATCTGCGCTTAGCTCCCCCCGCAGGGGATCCCACTCAACCTTGGCGAGCAATCGGTGTCAGCCGGGAGATGCCCAAAGATTTGCAGCCTGAAGAGAAAGTACTGCGAGGCTGGTTTGACGGGCAGCAGCTCAAGTTGGGAATCGAAGAATTTTTTATTCCCGAAGCAGCTGGAGATGCCTTGGAAGAAGATATTCGGCGTTACCCTGAAGCCACGCGGGCAGAAGTGAAAGTGGATCCCTGGGGCAAGGCAGCATTGGTCGGCCTCTGGGTAGGGGAGCATCGGTACTAAGTGCTCATTCTGCCCGGCTTTAACGCTTTAACAATTAATCACTATATTCTGACATCCGAACCCGAAGGAGAGCCGGAAAACTGAATGGGGCAGGGATCCCTATCACTTGCCCCTCGAAACCCTGAAGATGGCGAGAACCGGAGCTGTGCCATTGAGGAGCTTGCTAAGTGCTGCACAGCCTTGCTCAACACCTGAATTAGGGTCATCCCAATTTCAGTCAGACTTCTTTAGGGTTTCATTTCCAAATTTCTTCTATCCAATAGATTTTGCAACCACACCTGAATATCCCGCAGGCTCTCCGGGGAAACTTCATGGCCCATCTCGTACTCGCGATAGGTAAAGTTCAGTGGCAGCGGGGCAAAATAATCCCGGATCTGACGGCCAAAAGCAATCGGCAAAACAGCATCAGCAGTGCCATGAACCACCAGGATGGCCAGGTGTTTCATCCGCTCCGGCTCCACCGCCTCGGCCAGGATCTCTGGAGATAGGCGCCCACTCATTGCCACCACCCCCGCCAGCTTCTCCGGCTGGGTCAGAGCCAAGTACAGGCTCATGATCGCCCCCTGGCTAAACCCCAGCAAATACACCTGCCTGGGATCCAGGGCAATACCCGGGATCCCACTGGGCAGCGTCTGTTCTAGAAAGCGGCTCAGGAGCTGGAGGCTATTGCGCGCTTGCTGGGGATCCCCCACCAGCCCTTCCGGTGTCCAGGCCATTTCAAACCAGGCAAACCCGCCTCCACTCCAAGGAATAGGGGCTCTCAAGCTGATCACCGCCAACCGAGGATCCAGATAGGGGGCCAACTGGAACAAATCCCCCTCGTGGCTGCCGATCCCGTGCAGCATTACCAACGCAGGCGCGGGTCCTAAGCCGCCCTGTCGGGGGGGCTGAACGCGGTAGGTGAGGGGGAAAGGAGAAAACACGCCACGGATCCTCAGAAGCAGAGACGGGGTATGGCCGGCCTACGCCCAATCCTGGGGCTGGCGGAGCACCTGGTAGAGCTTAGCTTCCCACGTGTCCGGCTGGGGCTCGTAGCCATATTCCCAGCGCACCAATGGCGGCAAAGACATCAAGATCGACTCGGTGCGGCCCTGGGTCTGGAGTCCAAAGATCGTGCCGCGGTCATAGACCAAGTTGAACTCCACGTAGCGCCCGCGACGATAGAGCTGGAATTGCCGTTCTCGCTCTCCCCATTCCATCCCCTGCCGCCGCTCCACAATCGGCACATAGGCCGGCAAGAAGGCTTCGCCACAGGCTTGCACCAACTGGAAAAGATGTTCCCAACTGCGGGGTCCCACCCGCACCTGTAACGATGGTGGCTCAGAAGCCAGTTGTTCGGGATCCCCTTCCGCCTGACCTTCGGGCCGATAGAGCAGCCCAGGGCGTTCATCCTGATAGTCGAAGAAAATGCCGCCAACGCCGCGCGCCTCGCCGCGATGAGGTAGGAAAAAGTAGCGATCGCACCAGATCTTGAAAACCGGGTAGTAGACGGGATCCAAGCGGTCACAGGCTGCCTTGAGGGTGCGGTGAAAATGGGCCGCATCCTCCTCAAACAGGTAATAGGGGGTGAGATCCATCCCGCCCCCAAACCACCAAACCGGCCCCGCCTCGAAATAGCGATAGTTCAGGTGTACCGTCGGCACATAGGGGTTGCGAGGATGCAACACCATAGAGGTGCCTGTGGCGTAGAAAGGATGCCCTGCTGCTTCTGGACGCTGTTTCAGAATCGAAGGGGGCAGATGGGATCCGAACACCTCGGAAAAATTGACTCCCCCCTGCTCAAACACGTCTCCCTGCTGAATGACCCGCGAGCGCCCGCCCCCTCCTCCAGGGCGTTCCCAACGGTCTTCCCGAAACTTGGCTTTTCCGTCTAGGGCCTCCAGACGGGCACAGATGTCATCTTGTAGGCGCTGCATGAATTGGCTCACCTGTTGACGGGCATCCACTGGCAGCGCTGTAGGGCTTGAGGCCAGCATCATAGTCTTCCAATCTCTCGAAACTCGACAAAAACCTCTCCAGCCCCCATCAAACCTCTCAGACTGGGAGAGCCGAACTGCCAAACTGAAGAGTTCTAACTTGGCCGGGCAAGAAACTCCCTGGAAATCCAGGCCGCTCTTGGATCTTACGTGGGAACCGCCTCATAGGGACGAAGTCGCGCCCACTTGTTCCGTTCCTCGCGAAAGCTCTGGCAGCCCACCACATCCCATTCCATCTCGGTGCCCCCATTGCGGATATTGACATTGATCTGGGGGCCCTGCGGCTCAAAATCCGGCGTCAGCGTGAGATGAGGTTGCTGATGCTGCGCTTCCACGGCATGGTAGGTGGTACAGCGATCCACGTAGTAGCAGTGAATACAAATACACATGGCTGCTGCCTGCAAGAAACGGTTCCCAATCTTGAGGGTAGCATCCTGCCTCCTTCCAGACGGCGGATCCCCTCTTTCTCAGCCGATTCTTGAGATATTTCTTAGCAAAGAGAGGCATCTCCTCGTCTCTCGTCTAAAATCTCGACATATTTCTCAGGATGGGGCTTGATCTGTCCTTAGGATCGAACCATCCAGGCTATCCAGAGGAACTGCCATGAACACCCACACCCGCTACCGCTTCACCTGCACCCTCTCCTTTGGAGATATCTACGGCCAGATCATCGTTTGGCTGATTGTCATCTTTGCCAGCTTGGCCGCTGCCCTCTCCCTGATGAATAGCCCCCTCTACGCTTTTCTCACCATTGCTCTGATTTTGGTGATCTCCCTGCCTTTCCTGCTCTTCGCCTTCGTGACCACCCTGCTCAATCACATCGAGTTTGCCGTTGTCCCTCCTGAGGAAGAGGAAAATCGCGCTGCTGCTGCCGCTAAGTCGCCCGTGGCCGTCAGCTAGAAATCGCAGGAGCCCCGCACTGTACCCGTAGGGTCAGTGTCGGGAGGAATGCGGAAGTTACGATAGAACCATGACCCAAGTCCTGACCGTCTCCTGCAAGCTCAAGGCGTCCCCGTCGCAAGCCGCAAAGTTGGATGCGACAATGGATGCCTTTGTGCAGGCGTTGAACTGGGTCAACCAAAACACACCAGAAAAAGTAGTCAACGCAGTCAAACTCCAGTCCCTTTGCTATTACCAGATTCGCGCTCGGTTTGGCTTGTCCAGTAATCTGGCCCAGCAGGTCTGCAGACGGCTGGCCGGTGCCCGTAAAGTTGCCCGACAGAAAAACCGTCCGGTCAAAGCGTTCAAGAGAGGCTTTGCGACCTACGATGCCCGTATCTTTTCGTTTCGCGAGAAAGACTGGACGGTGTCGCTGACCACCGTTGGGGGTCGAGAGCGCTTTGAGCTGGCGATTGGCCGCTACCAGAGAGAACAGTTGGCAGGCTCCAACCCCAAATCCGCCACTCTGGTCAAGCGTAAAGACGGTTCCTACTCTATTCAGATCTGTGTGGAAGCGGAGCCATCCCCACCGCAACGCACGGGCAGAGTGCTGGGGGTGGACTTGGGGAGGACGGATATTGCCCATACGTCAGAGGGGGATAACTGGAATGGACAGCAGTTGAACCGAATCCGAGACCACTACTCCCGGTTGAGGGCGGTACTCCAACGCAAAGCCAGTAAGGGCACCCGCAGTTCGCGGCGCAGATGCAGAGAACTGTTGCAACGGCTGTCTGGCAAGGAGAGGCGCTTTCAGGCGTGGGTCAATCATCGCATCTCCAAAGCTATTGTCTCTAGGGCAAAAGCTACCAGCAGCGCTATTGCTCTGGAAGACCTGACAGGGATCCGGGAAAGGGTCAATCAACAGCCACGCAGCAAAGCTGAGCGCCGCAGAACCAATAACTGGGCATTCTACCAGCTTAGGATGTTCGTGGTCTACAAGGCTGCCATTGCCGGAGTACCTGTGGTGCTGGTTCCGCCTGCCTACACGTCGCAGACCTGCCACCGGTGTTTGCACATCCATCCCGATCCTACGCAATCCTATCGCAGTGGAAAGAAGTTTAAGTGTGGACACTGTGGATGGGAAGGGGATGCGGATTTGAATGGTGCGAATGTGATTGCGCTTTTGGGGGCTGCTGTAAACCAGCCTAGAGGTTCGTGGTTGGCTTGCCAACTGCAGGGCTACCGAAAGCTCGCCCTGTACTGCGAAGCAGTCAGGGTCGGGTAGTTTACTTAGAAACAACTGGCAGTCGGTTGGCGCTTGTCGGATGGATCCCTTGCCCCAAAGACACCTGTGCTGAGTTAAAAAAACCTTGGCTCTCTTGGTCTAGCGCTTGAGTTGGCCCCTGCAAGGCGAGCAAGCGGGTAGCCTTTTATTGGCATTTTATTGGCAATTGTTTTACCAAAGAATTGGGTCTAAAGCCCTGCCGTTCACGGCAGCTTTTGTGCTGTACTCTAGACCAGTAGTAGAGTAGTCAACCACTTAAAAAACCCGGTAGTCCGGCGACTACGCAAGCAACCTAAATAGGTTTTGCCCTTTCTCTTCAACGGTACTTAGGGCAGAAGGGAACTGCCCCGCTTGGGGAGATGGGCACCGCTGTCGTAAAGGGGCAACCCGATACGGCAAGTGCTGTCTTGGAACCAAGAGCCAGAATCCTCTGCCTTTGGGCAGGGGAGTATGGTGACATCCTCCCGGCGCTCGTCCTGTGGACAGAGCGCGGGCCACCCTTCCCGTCAGCAGGACGGAGTCCTTACCTCGCGGTCGGGCATTCCTGCCCCACGCCACTTGTCTGGGTCTACAACCCCCGACAGACCGACTGAACAGGCAGTTTCCCTTCCCCAGCCTCCCTGGCTACTGCCAGCTCGCAAAACAAGTCTAATCCCAGGGAACGGTGCATCGGCAGACAGGATGGACTCCTGCACCCAGGAACCCCTGTCCACCGGCCAAGAGCAAGATGCTATCCACTCGTTGATTTCCGGCAAAGTGTAGTTGTATACGTCCCGGCCAATCTCCAGCCACGCCAACAGCAAGGCCTCCGTCCCGCTGACGCGAGCGGCTTGTTGGGAGGCATCTGGATCAATCCGGTGCTTGTAGGTTACACCAGCATAAGTAGGTTTTGCTACAGATTTCGCTCAGGGGTATGGCGGGGATCCCTGTATCCCGGTGCTTACCCTGCGGGTAGAGCGCAGGACTGATTGCCCCCGCACCTCCGTTAGCTAAATCGTTGAGTTGCTCTGCAAGCTAAGATCGGCAAACCCTGTTCCATCGATGAGGATCCGCGTCGGCCATGATGACCGTAATGGAGTTTTTCGCCCTCAGTGCTGGGGAGTGGATGTGCCAACGCACCAGCCATCACTTGGCTTTTCGCCGCTCTGAGGGTGGGAGGTCGCGGCTACAAATTGCCACCCTTGCGGCAACCGATCCAGCAGTCATCCGGGTTTGCGAGTTGTTCAGGGTGGATCCCCGACGAGCTGTGGGAGCAGCGCGGGTGCGGTGGGATGGCGAGCAGGAGTGGGACAACGAAGAGTACAAGGGAGACGTGGTGCTGGTACCTATCCCCGATGAGACCGATCCCATGCGCGGGCAGTTGCTGCGGGATCAGGGCTACGCTGAGAAAGTACCGGTGGCCGGTACCTATGTCATGGGATCCGATGGCGCCCTTACCCTTTACACCCAGTATGAGATGACTGAGTCGGAAGAGCGCATTTGGTTTGCCAGCCCCAACTTGCGCCTGCGGGCCAGCACTGTCAAGCGGTTCGGTGGCTTCAGCATGGCTTCTTTCTGCTCCGAGGTGCGTAAACTCTCCGTCGGCCCTTCTCCCACCCCTACGGTGGCCGAATCCAGCTCTTTCCGCAGCTAGAGCGTTTTCTCCTCAACCGCAACACGGGTTGTGCCATGCACCAAGTCTTGGATCTGGGGATTAACCTGCTCCACGCCAATCAACACCAGGCCGACCACAACCGGGAGCATTTTGATGCCTGGGGAGTAACCTGTCTGAACCTCATGAGCGCGCCGGGGGCGGGTAAGACGTCTTTGCTGGAGAAAACCGTGGTCGCTCTTGCCGGCTCGCTGCGCCTGGCGGTGATCGAGGGAGACATGACGACCCAACTGGACGCGGAGCGGTTGCGTCGCTACGGGATCCCGGTGATTGCCATCAACACGGGGCGGGCCTGTCATTTGGATGCGGCCATGGTGGCCGGGGGCTTGCAGCAATTGGAAGCACTGCTGGATCCCCAACAACTGGATTTGCTGCTGGTGGAAAATGTCGGCAACTTGGTCTGCCCGGCGGAGTTTGAGGTGGGGGAACACGACAAGGTAGCCCTGCTCAGCGTCACAGAAGGGGAAGACAAGCCTCTCAAGTACCCAATCATGTTTCGAGAGGCGGATTGTCTGCTGATCACCAAAGTGGATCTGGTTCCTGTGTTGGAGGTGGATTTGGATCGGATCCAGGCCAATATCCGCGAGATCAACCCTTCTGTGCCGATTTTTTGTCTTTCTGCCAAGACGGGTGACGGGCTGGAGCCCTGGCTGGGCTGGATCCGAGAGCAGATTCTCCTTGCCCAACACCGACGGCAGCCGCAGTGAAGGGTATCATACTGAGCATCTAGCCGTGGAACTCTCCTCACCTGAGCTGGCCAGGCAGGGGATGAGTTAGCACCTCTGGCGGGTCAATTTGCAGATAACTTGTGTGGATGGAAAATCCCGGCTATGGCCAATTTAAGTGACTTTGTACAGGGCATTGAGCAGTTGATCGAGCTGGCTCAGAAGCTGGATGAGAAAAAACAAAGTGGAGAACTGCGAACCGAAGTCCGCATCCAGGCCCGTCCCCTGAGCAGTTCTATTCCCCCTTCCGGCTCCATCCCTCGCCGCCGCAGCCCTGCCCAAACGGGGGATCCCCCCTGGAGCAGCGAGCCCCAAGTGATGTCTGCGGTTCGCTTCCAGGAACCGTCCAAGGCCGCTGTGCCCGACCCGCCAGCAACTTCTGCCGACCGCCCAGAGTCTTGGGCTGGGCCACGCCTCAAGGATGTGGGGGGACTGAGGGAACAGCTCCAAGCGCTGCGGGAGATGGTGGAGATCCCCCTCAAGCGGCCCGATCTGCTGGCCAAGCTGGGGTTGGATCCGCCCCGCGGCGTGTTGTTGGTAGGCCCCCCCGGCACCGGCAAAACCCTGACGGCCCGCGCCCTGGCCGAGAGCCTGGGGGTGAACTACATCGCCATTGTCGGCCCGGAGCTGATCGGCAAGTACTACGGCGAGGCGGAGGCGCGCCTGCGGCAACTGTTTGAAAAGGCAGCCAAATCGGCTCCCTGTCTGGTGTTTATTGACGAAATCGATGCCCTAGTGCCCAACCGCGCCACTGTCGAGGGGGAGGTGGAAAAACGCCTGGTGGCCCAGATGCTGGGGCTGATGGACGGGTTTGTGGCCCAAAAGGGGATCGTGGTGCTGGCAGCCACCAACCGGCCCGAGGCTCTGGATCCGGCTCTGCGGCGACCGGGGCGCTTTGATCGGGAGGTGATCTTCAAGGTGCCGGACCGGGAGGGGCGGCGGGAGATCCTGGCCATCCACACCCGCGGCATGCCCTTGGCGGAGGATGTGGATCTGGACAGCCTGGCGGATCAGACGCTGGGCTTTGTGGGGGCAGATCTGCGGGGCCTGTGCCAGGCAGCAGCCTATGCGGCTTTGCGGCGGCAGGTGCCCGATTTGGGATCCCCCATCCCCGAGTCCCTGACGGTAACCGCAGCGGATTTTCAACAGGCTCTGCAACAGGTGAAGCCGGCGGTGCTGCGCTCGGTGGAGATTGAATCCCCGCAGGTGAGCTGGGATCAAATTGGCGGCCTGGAGCACGCCAAGCAGATTTTGCAAGAGGCCATCGAGGGATCCCTGCTGCACCCTGAGTTGTACGAGCAGGCTCAGGCCCAAGCGCCCAAGGGCATCCTCCTCAGCGGCCCCCCTGGCACTGGCAAAACCCTGTTGGCCAAAGCCATCGCTTCCCAGGCTAAGGCCAACTTCATCGCCGTCTCCGGCCCGGAGCTGCTCAGCAAATGGGTGGGATCCTCCGAGCAGGCGGTACGGGAACTTTTTGCCCGCGCCCGCCAATGCGCCCCCTGTGTCATCTTCATCGACGAGATCGACACCCTCGCCCCGGCGCGGGGAAGCTACTCCGGGGATAGTGGGGTCAGCGACCGCGTTCTGGGGCAGCTGCTGGCAGAGCTGGACGGGATCCGCCCCAGCCAGGGGGTGTTGGTGGTGGCCGCCACCAACCGCAAAGCCAGTTTGGATCCCGCCCTCACCCGGGCCGGCAGGTTGGAGCTGCACCTGAGCGTGGAGCTGCCGGATCGCAGCGGGCGACGGGAAATTTTGGCCGTTCACAACCGCAAGCGTCCCCTGGGGCCTGATGTGGACTTACAGGGGTGGGCCGAGCAGACCGAAGGTTGGAGTGGTGCCGACCTGGCCCTGCTCAGCAACCGCGCCGCCATTGCCGCCATCCGCCGCCACCGCGCCACTTCCGAGACGGTGGATGCCAAAACCCTGGTCATCCAACAGGAAGACTTCTGTCGAGCCTTTGCCGAGCTGCAGCAGCAACGCCAAGCCGGCTGATCCCAGCCTGAGGGCTATTCCCATCACGCCAGCGGTTCGGAGCACCTTCAAACTTTCAAAATCAAAAGACTGGGATCCCTTGCCATTCTGGTTGGCTGTGGGCGTGGGCTGACTCACCGCAGGTGCGGGGGGTGGGAAAGATCTTGCCGGGGTTGGCGATGTGCTGGGGGTCGAACACCTGCCGCACCCATTGCATGCTCTCCAGATCCGCAGGCGTAAACATTTCCGGCATGTAGCAGCGTTTGTCTGCCCCGATGCCATGTTCGCCGGAAATGCTGCCCCCCAAGCGCACGCAGAGCTTAAGGATCTCGCCCCCCAGTTTCTCCACCTGCTCCAGGGATCCCGGCACCGACTCGTCGTAGAGGATCAAGGGGTGCAGATTGCCGTCGCCAGCGTGAAACACATTGGCCACCGGATAACCGTACTCACGGCTGAGGCGCTCGATTTCCTTCAAGACAAAGGCTAGCTGGCTGCGGGGGATCACCCCATCCTGAACATAGTAGTTGGGGCTGAGCTTGCCCATGGCGGCAAATGCTGCCTTACGTCCTTTCCACACCCGCGCCCGCTCTTCCGGGTCGGATGCGACTTGCACCTGTCGCGCCCCATTTTTGAAGCACAGCGCCCTCACCTGTTGGCTGGCTTCTTCCACCTCCAGTTCCAGCCCATCCACCTCCACCAACAAAATGGCCGCCGCATCCCGCGGATAGTAGCCCAACTGCACCACATCCTCCACGGCATTGATGCTGAAGTTGTCCATAATCTCCAGGCCGGCGGGGATGATCCCGGCAGCAATGATGTCGGAGACGGTGGATCCCGCCGCTTCCACACTGTCAAAGTCTGCCAGCAAAACCTGCACTTGAGCCGGGGCCTTGAGCAAGCGCAGGGTAATCTCGGTGGCAATGCCCAGGGTGCCCTCGGATCCCACAAACAGCCCCACCCAGTCGTAGCCGGGCATCTCCGGGATCTTGCCTCCCCAGCGCACCACCTCCCCATCCGGCAGCACCACCGTCAGGCCGAGAATGTGGTTGGCTGTTACGCCGTACTTGAGGCAGTGGACACCGCCGGAGTTCTCCGCCACATTACCTCCGATGGAGCAAACCGACTGGCTAGAGGGATCCGGCGCATAAAAGTAGCCTTGGGCGGCCACGGCCTGGGTAATCCAAGTGTTAATAACCCCCGGCTGCACCACCATGCAGCGGTTGTCCAGGTCGATTTCCAGGATCTGCTTCATCAGGGTGGTGGCGATGACGACGCTATTTTCCACCGGCAGGGCTCCCCCTGAGAGGCCCGTACCGGATCCCCGCGCCACGAAGGGCACCTGGTAGCGGCTGCACAGCTTCACCACCTGCGCCACCTCTTCTGTTGTGCGAGGCAACACCACCAGCGCCGGCCTTTGCCGGTAGCTGACCAGCCCATCGCATTCGTAAACCAGCAGCTCCTCCGGCTTGTTGATCACCCGCTGGGGATCCAGAATCTTTTTGAGCTCAGCCGTCAGCCTAATCCAGTCGAAGGTGAGGCCGGTTTGCAGAGGATGAGAAGAAGTTTTTGCGCTGGCAGTGCGAAGCACTTTCATAACAGTAGGCTCAGCAGGAGTTTGGGAGGGGGATATTGTCACTATAGTCTTGCTGGCTCCAACAGATAGTCCATGCAGCCCAACTCCCCCAGCGCCGAACAAATCCTCAACCAAGTGCGGCAGCTCTACGAGCTCTACCCTTTCCCCCCGCAGCCCGTCGGCACTGTTCCCCCGCCAGGGTGGAATTGGCGCTGGAGTTGGCCCCAGGCCCATGCCTTTTGTACGGGATCCCATCCGGGTCGGCGCAGGGTGCGCATTCTGGATGCCGGCTGTGGCTCGGGAGTGGGAACGGAATACATTGCCCACCAAAACCCCAACGCAGAAATTTGGGCCTTTGATCTGAGCAGCCGCGCCCTGGAGATTGCCGAGGCCCGTTGTCGGGCTTCCCAGGCACCGCCGGTGCAGTTTCGCCAGCTCAACGTCTACGACATCGACCAGCTGCCGGGGCAGTTTGACTTCATCAACTGCGTGGGCATGCTCCACCACCTGCCCGATCCCGTGGCGGGGCTGCAGGCTTTGGCCGGCAAATTGGCTCCCGGCGGGCTCTTGCACCTGTTTGTGTATGGTGAGCTGGGCCGCCACGAAATCCGCCTCATGCAAAAGGCCATCCGCCTGCTGGTAACAGGTTCTGAACACCAAACCTTCACCTCGGCAGAGCAATTGCAGAGGGGTCTCCAGGTGGGCCGCCGCCTTTTCGAGATCTTGCCGGAAACCAACCGCATCCAGCAGCAAGAACGGGCCCGCTGGGCCATTGAGAACGTGGACGATGAATGCTTCGCCGATATGTACCTGCACCCCCAGGAAGTGAATTACACCATCGAGACTCTGTTTGAATTAATCCGGGCTTCCGGACTGCAGTTTTTAGGCTTTTCCAACCCAGAGTTTTGGCGGCTGGAGCGGGTGTTGGGCCAGGATGAAGCGCTGTTGGCGCAAGCTGCTCAACTGCCAGAGCCGGAACGCTATCGCTTGATCGAGCTGCTGGATCCGGTGGTGGCCCACTACGAGCTGTTTCTCGGTAAGCCCCCCATCCGCTGCTGGGAATGGACAAGCCCGGAAAGTGTAGCATCAGCCATCGCCCACCTTAGCCCCTGCCTGGGCTTGTGGCCGGGGCGGAGCATTTTCAACTATGCTTACGAAGCCATCTCCCTGAGCGAAGAAGCCTTCGCCTTTCTCCAACAGGTGGACGGGATCCGCACCGTCCAAGAGATCCAGGCTGGCCTAGAGTGCCCCCTGAGCTTTGAGCAACTGCAACGCTTGCTGCGCTGGCAAGTGCTGCTGCTGGAGCCTCAAAACTCAGTCTCCTGAGAGTTTCTCGACCCCTTTCCCTTGCCTCAGCGGGACGAACCTTGGCATTTGCCCTCTTGTTCTTCTATGGCTTATGCTAGAAGGCTGTGACCTTTAGCTCTGGCCCCGCGTATTCTGGGGTTACCATCATGCCCAAAATCAAAACCCGCAAGGCAGCAGCCAAGCGCTTCCGCCTGACCGGCAGCGGCAAGTTTATGCGTCGCAGGGCCGGGCACAACCACTTGCTGGAGCACAAAACCAGCAAGCGCAAACGCAAATTGGCCGGTGTGGCCCTGGTGGACAAGCGGGATGTGGTCAATGTGCGCCTGATGTTGCCCAACACCCACTAGCCGGGATCCCGCTCGCGCCGGCAAGAAGATTTCAGGGGCTGGCATTGGCGACAGCAGTTCCGATCCCGTTAGCAGGACGGAGTGCTTCTACCCTTCAGTTTGAGTTTGTTCAAGTTCCTATTGAGTTACTGCCATGAGAGTCAAACGGGGCAATGTCGCCCGCAAGCGCCGCAAAAAGATCCTCAAGCTGGCCAAAGGCTTTCGGGGAGCTGGTTCAAAGCTGTTCCGCACCGCCAACCAGCAGGTGATGAAGGCTTTGCGCAGCGCCTACCGGGATCGCCGCCGCAAGAAGCGGGATTTTCGTCGCCTATGGATTACCCGCATCAACGCGGCCACCCGTGCCCAGGGCCTGCGTTACCACGAGTTCATCGATGGTCTCAAAAAAGCCAATATCCAGCTCAACCGCAAAATGTTGGCCCGCTTGGCTTTCCTGGATCCAGAGGCCTTTACCCAGGTGGTGGAGGCAGCGCGCCAGTCTCGCGCCTCCTGAGGAGGTTCCGACGGCTATCCAGAAGTCCTTCCTGGCAGCCATTCTGGCCCTCGCCTGCCTGGGGAGAGGGATCCCTACTGTGGCTCGTCCTTGGCCGGAGATTGTGGATTCTGGACGGCTGCGCGTTGCCGTAAAAGACAACTTGAGGCCGCTGGGGTTTCGCACTCCCCAAGGGGATCTGCAGGGGTTTGAGATCGAGCTGGCTTGTGAGCTGGGATCCCGGCTGTTGGGCTCGGCAGAGGCTGTGGAGTTGGTGCCGGTCTCGAATGTAGAGCGGCTGCAGGTGCTGGCTGACGGCCAGGTGGATTTGGCCATTGCTCAGATCGGCATTACCCCGGATCGGGCGCGCCAGGTGGAGTTCACTTCTGCTTACTATCAGGATGGCCCCAGCTTGGTTGTGGCTCGTTCCCACAACTGGGAAAGCTGGTCGGACTTGCGGGGCGGTCGCGTTGCAGTCTTGCGCGGTTCCAGCGCCATTCCCCTGCTGAATCGATACCTGCCAGGGGTGGAGTTGGTGCCTGTCGATTCCTACCGAGAAGGGGCGGAACTGCTCCTGAAAGGGGCGGTGCAGGGGTGGGCAGCAGATCGCTCGGTGCTGGCAGGGTGGCTAGCAGAGCATCCCCGTCGCGAAAGCGCTGCGGAGCCACAGTTTCAATTTCTGGGATCCCCCTTGGCAACGGTGGGGCTGGGCATTGCCATGCCCAAGGGGCTGCAGCACGCCGAATTGCGGCTGCGGGTGCGCCGAGAACTGGAGAATTTGCGGGCTGAGGGCTGGCTGGCAGAGCGGGCCAGAGCCTGGGGGTTGCCCTAAAGTTGAGGATACTCCCTACTCTTTGTCTCTCTTGGGAAGATTTCTCTCTTGAGCAGAAAGGCGGGCTCAGTGCAGAAAGTGACGTATGCCGGTGCAAACCATGGCAATACCGGCAGCGTTGGCAGCAGCAATGGAATCGGCATCGCGGATGCTCCCCCCCGGCTGGATGATGGCGCGGATCCCTGCTTGGGCAGCCATCTCCACGCTGTCGGCAAAGGGGAAGAAGCCATCGCTGGCCAAAACAGCTCCTGCTGCTTGGGATCCCGCCTGCTGGAGAGCGATCTCCGCTGCTCCCACCCGATTCATTTGTCCGGCTCCGACGCCGAGCGTCTGCCTCTGCTTGGCGACGACAATGGCGTTGGATTTCACATGTTTGCAGACTATCCAGGCAAATTCCAGATCCGCCCACTCCTCCGGTGTGGGCTGGCGCTGGGTGACCACTTGCCAAGAAGGGGGGCTGTCGGTTTGCGTCGGTTCCTGGTCGCGACAGCGTTGCAGAGCAACAGGTGAATCGGCGTCTTGCACCAGAAAGCCCCCGGCCAGGGTGCGGATTGTTTGGGCAGGCCCCACACACAAGTCCGGCAAGATCAAGACCCGCAAGTTCTTTTTGACTGACAGTAGCTCAGCCGCTTCTGGAGTGCAATCGGGAGCCACCACACACTCCAAAAAAGGCTCCACCAGCCGTCGGGCGGTCTCTGCGTCCAAGGGTTGGTTGAGGGCGACGATGCCCCCAAAGGCCGAAACTGGATCAGCAGCCAGGGCAGCCTCGAGGGCGGCAGCCGGCGATGGGCGAATGGCCACCCCGCAGGGGTTGTTGTGCTTAACCACCACCGCCACCGCTTGTTCAGGTTGCAAGAACTCCCTCCGAGCAGAGCCAGAAGACACAGAGCCCTTCCCGTCAGTGGGCCGCGTCGCATCAGCATTGCGGAGTAACAAGGTTAACTCTGCCGCCAGGGCACGGGCCGCCTCCAGATCCAGCAGGTTGTTGTAGCTCAGCTCCTTCCCCTGCAACTGCTTAGCCCGGTGCCAGCCGGGGGCAGCCGGATCCGTCACATACCAAGTGGCAGCTTGATGGGGATTTTCCCCATAGCGCAAGGTTCGCCAAGGGATCCCTTGCAGTTGAAACCTGTCTTCAGCGGCAGCTGCGGAGGACTGGGAGGGACCTGCTAGCTCCAGGCGAGCCAGGTAGGTGACGATGGCGCGGTCGTAGGCCAGCACCTGCTCAAAGGCCCGACGAGCACACTGGAAGCGAAACGCCAGCCGCTCTGTTTCCCCATAGGCCCCGGAGAGCAGTTGCAAATACTGGGGGTACTGGCTGGGATCCGTCAGCACCGTAACGTAGGGATAATTTTTGGCTGCCGCCCGCGCCAAAGTGGGCCCGCCGATATCGATCTGCTCAAAAGCTTCCTCCAGAGACACTCCTGCCTGGGCCACTGTCTGTTCAAAAGGGTAGAAGTTGACCACCACCAGTTGGATGGGAGGGATCCCCAGCGCCTCTAGGTCTGCCCGGTCTTCGCTGCATTCCAGGCGGGCCAAAATGCCGCCGTGGATGCGGGGGTGCAGCGTCTTCACCCTTCCCCCCAAGATTTCCGGCGCGCCAGTGTGGGCAGAGACAGGGGTGACCGGGATCCCAGCTTCTGAGAGCGCCTTGGCGGTTCCCCCACTGCTGAGCAGTTGAAAGCCATGCTCTTGCACGAGGGACTGGGCCAGCGGGATCAGTCCGGTTTTGTCGGATACACTCAACAAAGCCAACGGTACAGAATCCTGTTCGCGACAGCGTTGCGCAGTAGCAAGGGGCATTGGAGGCGTTATCCAGTAGAGAAGGGCCCAGAGGAAAAAGCTGGCCGGGATACCCAGCCCAGCGCTCTCACAGCATACCCCGAAAGCTGGACCCTCTTGTCCAGCCACCTGGTTCAGACAAATCTTCAGCTAGAAATCGCAGGAGCCCCGCACTGTACCCGTAGGGTCAGTGTCGGGAGGAATGCGGAAGTTATGATAGAACCATGACCCAAGCCCTGAC
>NZ_JBSSCC010000050.1:0-16556 GCF_054059455.1 Thermostichus sp. MS-CIW-23
AATGTTAACTCTCTCTTCTGTCTGTAAAAAAGCCAATATCTTCTGCCATTTGTTTTCATCTAAAAAAACCAACTTCATCCTCTTTCCTCTATAAATCATTCTCTCTATCCTAACATAAGATCAACACGACCTAGCTCCCTCCTTCCCCCTGGACCCAACGCGGGAGCGCTACTCCATGTACCTAGCCAAGGTGCATCTATTACCCTGGCTCTATTGGAACCGCATGCTCAAGGGCAAAAAGTTTGAGGCAGACATCTTCAAGCCCATCAACAAGTTGGTGCATCGCTACTAAGGCTCTTGGATCCCTCGCCCCTGACCCCTCTCCTCTGGGAGAGGGGAGTTTTTTTAGAGGCAGGCTTTTAGCCTTTTCAGCATCGGCAGCGCCGTGCGCAGGCCGCCTGAGTATTCGCGGAACAGCCCACCGGCAGGTGATTTTTGGCCCTTCCAAGCCGGCTGTAAGCTCCCCAACCCCAGCCACTCACCCTTTTTCGCAAGCAGAACCAAGTCTGACTGCCTCTAGATTGTCCTGGGAATTACTGAGGAAGATCGCGGACAAAGCTACAAAATATTTCTTAGTATCAATGTTTTTTGAGATGTAAGGCTTTGCCGCATAACTTTCCCCTAGTCTCCGTAAAGACCGGATAGGCTAAGTGTGAAAGTCTCATCTAAGGATGTTATCATATGTCCGACGAAGAAGAGCTAGGGTATCTCATCAAGAGGCGAAATGAAATTAATGAAATTATAGAGCAGCAGAGAAATATCCAAGCCATTATTCAGGCTCCAAGGAATTGGCGAAAACGGGATATTTTGCGTCAAGCAAAAGAGTGGGGCTGGGAAATTGTTCAGCGACGTGCCAGACATAGCACGCAGGCTGTTCGGGGTGATTTAAGAATTCCTATTCCCGGACACGGCGGCGGAGATACTTTGAAAGTAGGATTAGCTCACAAAGTCTTATCCGAACTAGCAGAGCCTGTACTCAGAGAGCTGCAGCTTCAAGAGCAAGAGTACAGCGACCTACTTATTAGCTTTCCAGCGAATAGAGGTGTTAGCTTTAGGGTTGAGGCGGATTTACTAACTAAGCAGATTGAGTTTCTGGAAGAGCAGAACCAAAAACTTGAATTTAAAATAGTCGAGACTGAGGAAGCAGCTCTTAGTTTGCTCACCGAGAAAGAACTTGAGAATCAGCGGCTAGCCAACAGAATGAGAGAGCTTGTGGAAGAGCAGCTTCAAGCGCAAGAAGTTCTCGGTCATGCTATCGTAGCTCTGAAGCAGCTCAAGCATCTCTTCGACCAGCTTCAGAATGCGGTAAACCAAATTCCCATCCTATGGGTTAAGAGCTTACTGCAAAGTTACCTGAACAACATCAAGTCTGTTTTTGAAACCAACTTGCTCTCTGCCGGTTCTAGAAAGTTGCTTCAGGAGAAAGAACAGGAGTCTTATCAAGGGAAGTTGCCTCAGGAGAACAACCATGGGTCTCATCGAGAGTCTTGAAACGGCAATCGCGACCTCGCGGCGCAACTATGCTGAGCTTGTTAGCTTGACAGACCAACTCATCACCGAGCAACAGCAGCAAGGTCAACGAAATTGGCTGCGGCTGAATGCCAAGCCCTGGACCGTAGCGACTCTTAAAAAAACCTTTGCTTCCTTTGCAGCAGCTCGAGCTTACTTTGGCAAATGTTATGGCTTAAAGGCAAGAGGGTGGAAAACTTTAGCAGAGCAGGTCAATACCGTTGAGACGGCATTGATTCACTTGGGTCTAGCTATTCGCGAAAACCCACAAGAAAAGAGCATCTCCCCTTTCAAGAATTGATGGCTACCCATTTTAGTCATTTCAAGCCAGGTTTTTTAGAAACAGGCTTTTAGCTTTTTCAGCACCACTCGATCCAGCGTCAGCAGCGCCGAGCGCAAGCCACCCGAGTAGCCCCAAAAAAAGCCGACAGGCAGATGTCCTGGCGGTGCATCCAGGCTGGTTTTGAGCTCGCCGTACCCCAGCCAGCGACCTTGGATCCGCCAACCCACGGCTTCCCCCATACACTCTTCGCGGGGCAAGGCGGAGAAGGATCGCGATCTGCCTATTGAGGTTCCTCCGGGGTCGCATCCTTGCCACAGTTGCTTTTGAACGCTAAAGCCAAAGCGCCCATGGCTGGCCCGCACCCACAGTTGGTCAATCAGCCGCAGCATGGGGCAGGGGAAGGCCTGAACATCCTTGGGATCAAAAAAGCCCACTTGCGAGCGCCCAGCAAGCTTCAGCATCAGGGCTGTCGTCCAGCGATCCGCCTCCCCCCACTGCCCCGCTCGCAGCCGATCCCACAGACCTTGCAAGGCAGGGGCTGCTTCCCCCACCCACTCTGGCCAAGAGAGAGTTCCGGGCAGGGATCCCCCCTTCCCTCTCTCCTCTGGACAGACCTCAGGAAAAATCAGGGATCCGGATCCCTCTTCTCTTCCAGCTTTTTTGGCAGTGGCAGGGGTGGGAGGTGCCACCAGTTGCTCTAGCTCTTCCGCCGAGTGCCGGGACAGGAGCTGTTCCAGCTCGTCTTGGGGTTGTGGAGGCTGGGCCAAGATCTGCTCCAGCTCCCTCAGCTCTTGGGTGCGGATGGCTGGCTCAAAAGCAACCGGCTTCCTCCCTTGTTGAGAGGCTTCTGCCGGTAACAGTGCCAGCCACTCGGCCATGGTTTGCGGGCGCTCTTCTGGGTGGAGAGCCATCCCTTTGAGAATGGCAGCCTCCACAACCTCGGGAATGTTGGGGTTAAGGCTGCGAGGGGTATCCAACTGGCGGCCTGTGGCCCGCACTGGCGCACACATAGGCACCATCCCCGTCAGCGCCGTGTAGAGGGTTGCTGCCAAGGCGTAGACATCGGTGAAGGCGCCGCGGCGGCGCAAGCTGTCGTATTGCTCTAGAGGAGCATAGCCATCGGTGCCGTAGGAGGTGTGGCGTTGGATCAGACCTTGGGTGTAGCCGCGAGCTAGGCCAAAGTCGATCAAAACTGCCTGCCCGGATCCCTCCCGCACCATGATGTTGGATGGCTTCACATCCCGATGCAGGATCCCCTGTTCGTGCAGGGCCATCAGGGCGGATCCCACCTCCTGCGTCAGGCGCAGGGCTTCCGGCAGGGGCAACGGCCCTTTTTGCCGCAGAAGCTGGTGCAGAGTCTGGCCGCGGATGTACTCCATCACAATACACCAGCGCTCCTGCTCCCAGATCACCTCTTCCACCTTCACCACATGGGGGTGGCGGCAGCGGGCCAGTTGCAGCGCCTCGTTCATGAAGTTCTGCTGGAAGTGGGGATAGTCGGGATCCTCACGAAGGCTGTCGTTCAAAACTTTGATAACCACCTGGTCGGCGCGAACGCTATCCCAGGCCCGGTAGGTGATGCCGAAGCCCCCCTCCCCCAAAACGGCCTCGATGCGGTAGCGTCCCCCTTGCAATTGTTCACCAACTGCCCAAGCCATATCTGGATCCCTGCCCCTACTGCCATTCTGTCACAGGGATCAGAGAGTTGCTGGCCTATGGAGCCCCCTAGAAGTCCGAGGGCAGCACTCCAGTTTTCACCTGGAAGGTGCGTGCCTGTCCATTTCGGATGACCCGCAGCGTCAGCGTATTGCCCACCCCAGCGGCTTCCACCAACTGCTGCACCTGCTCGGCATCGCGGATGGCCTGCCCATTGATTTCAGTGATCACATCCCCCTCCCGCAAGCCAATCTCCTCAGCCGGGGATCCCGAAATCACCTGCCCGATCAAGACCCCTTCTTCCACTGTCAGCGTGGTGGGACGAGCGGGGTCGCGGTTGAGGCGCGCCACAATGTCAGGGTTGAGGGTGATCATGCGAATGCCCAAGAAAGCGTGCTCTACCCGACCATTCCGGATCAATTGCTCGGCAATTTCCATGGCGCGGTTGATGGGGATGGAAAAGCCGACGCTCTGAGCTCGCTGGAAGATGGCCGTATTCACCCCAATCACGCGGCCTTCCGCATCCAGCAACGGGCCGCCCGAGTTGCCGGGGTTAATGGCCGCATCCGTTTGCAGGAAAGTCACCCGCTTGTTGACAGCCCCAATTTGCCCGGAGGAGCGCCCAACAGCACTGATGATCCCGGCAGTTACGGTATTGTCCAGGCCCAGCGGGTTGCCAATGGCAATAGCCCAATCCCCTGGTCGCACCAAGTCAGAGTTACCCAGGGTAACCGTGGGCAGATTCTCCCCCTCAATTTTGATCACTGCGATATCGGTAACCGGATCTGAGCCCTTCACCTCCCCTTCAAAGGTGCGCCCATCCAGCAGATGAACCCTGACCCGCTCGCTGCCTTCCACCACATGGGCGTTGGTGAGGATCAGGCCACTGGCGTCGATGATAAACCCCGATCCGGTGCCTTCTTGCCGAAACTCCTGCGGCAACTGCGGTAGTTGATCCCCAAAGAAGCGGCGAAACAGGGGCTGGTTGAACAGTTCTGGGTTGACCCCCCTCGACACGGTGCGGGTGGCATCGATGCGCACCACCGCTGGGCCGACCTTTTGGGCAACGGCGGCAATAAAATTAGAAGGCCGGACGGCATCGGCGGGAGGGGCAGAATTCGCAGCCTCAGGGCGGGGCTCAGACCAGGGCAAAAGGGATCCCACTCCCTCACTGGCCCGTCGCGTCCAAGTGACCAGGGGAGTTTGCTGTAACCACTCCTGCCCCGCTCGAGACGATAGCCAGACCCCACCTGCGACGCCTCCACCAAACAGAGCCATCGCCAAAAGTGTATGCCGTAGAATCCGCGCCATGCTCCCTCCCAAAGCTAAGCCGTATCGCCAAGACTCAAAAGGCGTGAACCCGCTCCCCCGACTTACGCCATCAAGACCCAGTTCACTCCTGGTCTATTCTATCTATTCCTACTCTTTACTTTTGATTCCTACTCTTTACTTTTGGATGTTCGGGGTATGTGTGCTTACCCTAGCAAATCTTGCGGACAGAGGCAGTGCTCGAAACGCCCAAAATGATCGGGGATCCGAGTATGCTCCATTCCTCCGAGCCACAAGGGCGGGATCCGTGGCAGCGCCACCGCGCCTGGATGCAGTTGGCCTTGCGAGAAGCTAAGCAAGCGGGAGAAGCCGGAGAGGTGCCGGTGGCCGCTCTGGTGGTGGGGCCAGGGGAAAAGTTGCTGGCTTTGAGCAGCAACCGGCGGGAACGGGATCGGGATCCCACGGCCCATGCGGAGATTCTGGCCCTACGGCAGGCAGGGCAACGGCTGGGAGATTGGCAACTGCGGGGCTGTCGGCTGTACGTCACGCTTGAGCCTTGCCCCATGTGTGCCGGGGCCATCAGCCAATCGCGGCTGGCCCAGGTAATCTACGGCGCCGATGATCCCAAGGCCGGGGCTTTGCGCAGTGTACTCAATTTGCCAGCTTCTGCCGCCAGCTTCCATTGCCCGGAGATCATCGGCGGAGTTTGCGAGGTCGAGTGTCGACGCCTATTGCAGCAGTGGTTTTGCCGCCGCCGCGGGATCCCCTCTGAGCCGGCTGAATCCTGACCGAGAGACTGGGGGCGGAAAATTCTGGGTTGAAGTCGTGCATCTGCAGGATGTTTTTGATACTGTCATAACGGGTTCGGCTGGCCCTTGCCCGGGATCCCGCACCAGCCTCAAAAAAGGCTTTCCGAGTGCGGGATCTCTTGAGCCCAACGGTGGCCGCTTGGGTTGTTGAGGGTGCGTCGGCCCTATGCCTGGATTCTCAAAACCCGACTTGTCTGGGATCCCTCGCTGGCTATGCCCAGCGGCGGGTAGTCTTTCACAGAGGATTGGTGTGTGACTATTGCCCTCTCCTTTTCTCCTCTCCCATCAGCTTGGCTTAGGAGTATTGCCCTTCTGGTTTGGGCTTGGCTGTGCTTGACCTTTCCGGTGCAGGCACGGGTGCTGCTGCGGGTAGGTATTGCCGTCAACAAGCCCCAGGTCACCGTCGGCAGCTCTACCGGGGCCCGCCTATTGAATGCCCAGGGACAGCCGCTGGCAGAGGTGCAGGCCATGCAACCGCTGCAGGCCAGCCGTTCGGGTTCAGCAGTCAGTTTGGCCGGCCAACAGGGAGAACGTCTTTACCTACAGCCCACCACCTCCGATGGGTTAGTGTTTATCGACCAGAATTGGTACCGCGGCTGGGTGGAGTTGATCCCCGGCGAGCGTGGGGTGATTGCCATCAACCAAGTTGGCTTGGAGGACTACGTTTCCAGCGTGGTGGGCAGCGAGATGGGACACCGTTTTCCCATGGAGGCTCTCAAAGCCCAAGCCGTGGCCTCCCGCACCTATGCCCTCTACCACCGCAGTCGCCGTTCCCAGCAGCCTTTTGACTTAGGAAACGGGATTGATTGGCAGGTTTACAAGGGAGTGGCTGCCGAATCCAGCCGTACCCAAGCGGCTGCCCGTGAGACCGCCGGGCAGGTTCTCATCTACCAGGGGCAGTTGATCAATGCGGTTTTCCACTCCTCTGCGGGGGGACATACAGATGATGCAGGCAACGTCTGGTTAGAATCGCGGCCCTACTTGCAGGGGGTGCCCGATTTCGATCACCACTCACCCGTGTTTAGCTGGACGGCCACCGTTCCTGCCCAGCAGATTCAGCAGTTGGCTGCCGGGATCGGGGCTATTCGTTCTGTTGAGGTGCTGCGCAGCTCCCCGTGGGGACGGGCAATCACGGTGCGCTTGACGGGATCCCAAGGGATCAAAGATCTCAATGCCGGCGATTTTCGTCGGGCTCTTGGGTTGCGCAGCACAAAGATTGCCATTAGCCCGCGCGGGGAGGCCACCACTACGGCCAGCCTGGCTCCTGTGGCAGGGACATTCCCGGCTTTCTTTGAGATTCAGGGGCGGGGCTACGGGCACGGGGTGGGCATGAGCCAGTGGGGAGCTGCCGCCCTGGCCAGCCAAAACTACTCTTACCAACAGATCCTCAGCCACTACTACCGCAACACCAGTCTGGCAGTGGTGGAAGGACGTTAAGGCTCAACTTCAAGGAGAAGCCAACAAAATCATCGATTGGTAGCAAAAGTAGCTGCAGTTTTTAAGAGCTTATGAGAAGCAGCATTTTAATTAAACCGGAGGGGTTTCCCAAGGGTTCGTTGGGGTTCTGTAGATTTTGTTAACTTTGAGTTAACTCTAATGTTGCACCATCTCTTACGATAGACGGGCAGCTTCTAGACGGGCAGCTTCTGCCGGAATCGAAAGCTGGGCTGCCTGCGACCCCTGTTTTTGAAGGCTCCGCGCTGCTGTGGCAAGATCGGGAGAAGCCCTGGAAAATTTGGGTTACGTCCCCTGAAGATTTTGTAGAGATCTTGAATTCCCCCCTCAGAATCCTCAGGATCGGCTCAATAATAATTGAGATACGTTTACCAGGATCGACCTCTACCTCTTCTTTTTCGAGCCCATAACTTTAACCCCAGGTATCTGTCCTATGTCCATTGCCACCTTAGCTCCTGCTTTTCCCGAACGTTGTCCGGTGCTGCCGGAAGCGCTCACGCCCCTGTGCGAGATCGCCCGCAACTATTGGTGGACCTGGAACCCCGATCACCTCACCATTTTCCGGGAAATGGATCCCGCCCTGTGGGAAAAAACCTCCCACAACCCGGTGCGCATGCTGGAGGAGGTTTCCTACTTGCGGTTGGCAGCCTTGGCCACCGATGTGAACTACCTCAACACGTTGAACCGGATGGTGCAGTCCTATCGGCAGTACATGGCGGCTGAGGATACCTGGGCCAAGCGCACCATGAAAACCTACGACTGGCAGCGTCCCATCGCCTATTTCTGTGCCGAATACGGCTTGCACGAGTCTTTGCCCACCTACTCTGGCGGGCTGGGTATGTTGGCTGCCGATCACCTCAAGTCGGCCTCGGATTTGGGAGTGCCCCTGGTGGCCATCGGGTTGCTCTACCGTCAGGGCTACTTCCAACAGCGCCTGGACAACAATGGCTGGCAGGGGGAGCTTTACGAAGACTCTGAGTTTGAGTCTCTGCCGTTGACTCTGGTGCGCCAGCCGGATGGCAGCCCTCTGTTGGTGGAAGTGGCGATGCGGCAGCGGTTGGTGAAGGCGCGGGCCTGGCGAGCAGACGTGGGCCGGGTGCCGCTCTTTCTGCTGGACACCGACCTGCCGGAGAACGACCCCATCGATCGCTGGATTACCGCCCACCTCTACGGGGGCAGCACCGATACTCGCATTGCCCAAGAGTGCATCCTGGGTATCGGTGGGGTGCGCCTGCTGCGCCAGTTGGGTTTGGATCCCATGGTCTATCACATGAATGAAGGGCACGCTGCTTTCCTAACGCTGGAGTTGCTGCGGGAGGAGGTGGCGCGGGGCACCCCCTTCGAGACGGCGGAGGCCAAGGTGCGGGAAAAATGCGTGTTTACCACCCATACACCAGTGCCGGCTGGCCACGATGCCTTTAGCCCCAATGAAATGGATGCCTTTTTTGCCTCTTTCTGGCCACAACTGGGCCTGACGCGGGAACAATTTTTGGCCTTGGGAGCTCGGCGCACCGGGGATCCCTGGGAGCACTTTAACATGACAGTCCTGGCTTTGCGGTATGCGCGGGCGGCCAATGGGGTAAGCAAGCTCCACGGACGGGTTTCTCGCGAAATGTGGCGTGTGCTCTACCCCGAGCGATCGGTGGATGAGGTGCCCATCAGCTCCATTACCAATGGGGTTCACGCCCGTACCTGGGTTTCCCCTCTTTTTTGGAACCTCTACGACCAGTACTTGGGCCCCGATTGGCCGGAGCGGGTGTCAGACCCGGAACTGTGGGCCAAGGTGGAAGAGATCCCAGATGAAGAACTGTGGCGGCGCAAAGAAGCTCTGCGGGAGCGGCTGGTGTCTTTCACCCGCCACCGGGTGTTGCGGGCCCGGCGCAATCGCGGCGAAAGCAACGAGCGCATCCAAGCGGTCAACCAGTTGCTGGATCCCAAGGTCTTGACGATTGGGTTTGCCCGCCGCTTCAGCACCTACAAGCGAGGAGATTTGATCCTGCGAAATCTGGAGCGAATTACCCGCATCTTCACCAACAAAGAGCACCCTGTGCAAATTATCTTTGCCGGCAAGGCCCATCCCCGGGACGAAGGGGGCAAGCGCCTGATTCAGCGGGTGGTGGAATGGTCCAACCGGCCTGAGGTGGCCAACCGGGTCGCCTTCATCGAAAATTACGATGCCTATGTCGCTCGCAATTTGGTGCAGGGGGTTGATGTGTGGCTGAACAACCCGCGACGCCCTCTGGAGGCCTCTGGCACCTCAGGGCAAAAGGTGGGCTTCAGTGGGGGATTGAATTTGTCGGTGCTGGATGGGTGGTGGCCGGAGGGTTACAACGGTCGCAATGGCTGGGCTATTGGCCAAGAAATCGAAGGTCTGGATCCCGCTGCCCAAGACGACTTGGACGCCAACTCCCTCTACGACTTGTTGGAGTATGAAGTAATCCCCATGTTCTACGACCGGGATGAGAAAGGGATCCCGCGCCGTTGGATTGCCCGCATGAAGGAGGCCATCCGCACGCTCAACCCCGTTTTCAACACCGACCGCATGGTAGCCGAGTACGTGCTGAAAATCTACGAGCCTCAGCCCCTGGAAGCAGAGGCGAGCCGGACTTTGTTGGGTTCGGCTGTTGCCGGCTAGGGTGGACTCCCCCTCTCCCAGAGGGAGAGCGGGAATAACATCAGGCAAAACATTGGAATCCCCCCTCCTCAATGAGGAAAAGCGGGGATCTCGGGTTTGCGCTTGGGGAAAAGAGACTAGGCGCTGGCGTTGACAGCCATAGGCAGAGTCAGCGGCTCTGGCTCCTCTTCGGGGGGCAACATCACCACCTCAGAGTTGTCGATGATGGCCTGCAGCTCTTCCCCATCGATGGTTTCGGCCTCCACCAAACGACGGGCGATCCGATCCAAGAGGGCACGGTTTTCCCGAATCAAGTAGGTGGCCCGTTGGTAGGCCTCGTTCACCAGCCGCCGCACCTCTTCGTCAATGAGGGCCGCTGTTTCCTCCGAGAAATCCCGCTCTGCGGCGATTTCCCGGCCCAGGAAAATGTTGGTGTACTGGCGACCTAGGGCTACATTTCCCAGGCGATCGCTCATACCGAAGCGGGTCACCATGTTGCGGGCGATGCGGGCCACCTGCTGCAGGTCACTGGCTGCCCCTGTGGTGATCTCCGACTCTCCATAGACCACTTCTTCGGCCACGCGCCCACCCAAGGCAACAGTCATCATGTTCTTCAGATGGGCACGGGTGGTGAGCCCCATGTCGTCATCGCTGGGCATGAACCAGGTGAGGCCACCTGCTTGTCCCCGGGGGATGATCGTCACTTTTTGGATGGGATCGTAGTTGGGCAAGAGGGATCCCACCAGGGCATGGCCCGCCTCATGGTAGGCCACCAACTCCTTGCGCCGCTCGCTCATCAGCCGATCCTTCTTCTCTGGGCCGGCCAACACCCGATCCACCGCGTCGTTGATCTCGTCCATGGAGATCTCGGTGAGGTTGCGGCGGGCAGCCAGAATGGCTGCTTCGTTCAGGAGGTTGGCCAAATCGGCGCCGGTAAACCCAGGAGTACGGCGGGCCAACTTCTCCAAATCCACATCCGCAGACAGAGTTTTACCGCGGGCGTGCACCTTGAGGATCTCCAGGCGGCCTTGGAAGTCGGGGCGATCCACCGTAACTTGGCGGTCGAAGCGACCGGGCCGCAGCAGCGCCGCATCCAGCACATCCGGTCGGTTGGTGGCCGCAATGACGATGATGCCGGAGTTGCCCTCAAAACCGTCCATCTCGGTGAGCAACTGGTTCAGGGTCTGCTCCCGTTCGTCGTTGCCACCTCCCAAGCCAGCTCCCCGCTGGCGACCGACTGCATCAATTTCATCGATGAAGACGATGCAGGGAGCATTTTGCTTGGCCTGCTCGAACAGATCCCGTACCCGCGAGGCCCCCACCCCAACAAACATCTCCACAAACTCGGAGCCGGAAATGGAGAAAAAGGGCACACCCGCCTCTCCGGCTACGGCGCGGGCCAACAGGGTCTTACCGGTGCCGGGCGGGCCCACCAGCAGCACCCCGCGGGGGATCTTGGCTCCCAAAGCTGTGAAGCGCTCTGAATTTTTCAGGAAATCCACCACCTCTGCCAGCTCCAGCTTGGCCTGATCGATGCCGGCCACATCGTTGAAGGTAATTTGGGTTTTCGGCTCCATCTGCACCCGCGCCCTGGATTTGCCGAAGTTGAGAGCTTGGCTGCCTGGGCCATTTTGAGCCCGCCGCAGCAGGAAAAAGAGCCCCAGCAAGAGCAAAACCGGCAGGAAGAAGGTGCTGAGAATGCGCCCAAGTAGCCCCTCCTCTTGAACAGGGCGTACCGCCAGCTCCACCCCGTTGGCAACCAGGGTGTTCTCAAACTCAGGGGTAAGGGGGGGCAGATTCACCTGCACTTGGGTGGCGCGGTTGTTGATTTCTGCCTCGGCAATGGCAACTTGGCGACCATCCGGGGCCGTCTCCACCAAAACTTTGCTGACCTCGCCCCGTTCGACGCGGCTGATCAGGTCGGAGTAGCTGATCTCCAAACGCTCAGGCGGGCGGGTACCCAAGAAGGTGGTGGCTAAAGAGATCAAGACGATGGCCAGTAGCGCATATAACCCCGCGCTTCTCCATTTCTTGTTTTTACCTTTCTGACTCACGGAAGTGTTTCCTCCCAAAGGGTGTTTTTGAATCGAACTCGCAGATGGCGACTTGTGGGTAACAATCTGGGGTCGAGTGGGTTCTTGCAGCAACAGACTGTTAATTAATATTAACCTGACTGAGAGGGTTGCCGGGGATCCCTGCAATTCCCCTCTTCTGGCCGGGAGTTTGGGGATAGGATTGAGAGACCAAGGCTGGACCGTCAGTCAGAACAGGTGGTGTTTTTTCCATTCTCATTCCAGCTTGCCCAGGGATCCCTATGCTGACTCAACTGCGCGAACTGAGCATCGCTGCCGACGGACGGTATCTCAGGGATGAGGAGCTGCAGTTCATGGAGACCTACCTAGCCTCCTTTGACCTTCGCCTGAGCGCCTATCGCAAGATCCAGGCGGCGGAGGCCCAGATCATCCGGGATGTGGAGATGAAAATGCGCGCGCTGGATCCCTACTTGCTCATGCGAGGGGTGGAAGACTTCAGCAACAAGTGGAAGGCTGACACCGTGCGGGTTTTGCGCCTCTCGGCTTTGGCCATGCTCCTGGACGATGAGCAACGCTACAAAGATCGATTTCTCTACTGGTTCCAGACCTTAATGCGGGCCTTCCGCACCCAACGCAGTTGCGAGGCCACCTATCGCTTCCTACAAGAAGTGATAGCCAATTACCTCACCCCCGAAGAAACCAAGTTGATCAGGCCGATTCTGGAAACCAACCGCACGCTGTTGGGCCTCAACTAGGCAGCCGTCTCAGCAGACTCTCCAGAACCAGCCGACTCCACCACCTCCAGCTCATCAGCCTGGAGATGGGCACGGAACTTGTTGCCAAACTGCACCTGAAAGGGAAAATTGGCGCTGATCGGGCGGCCATTCCAATCTCGAAGCACGGCCTTCAGTTCCCCTTCCATACCTTTGAGGTCAAAAGGTTGATTGCGATGTTCCGGGTGGTGATAGACAATCACGCTGGTACGCACCCGCACCCGATCTCCAACTTTCATGTCTTGCCCTCCTAACAAGGCGGCCCACCACAGGAACCCACTGGAAACACTCTAGCTCAATCTCTAAGCAAACCTTCGAGATGTGGAGAAGTATGTGGAAACTGAAACAGTAGTTTGTATTTTCCTCAGGGTCATCTTCATGTTGGGAAGCCCCAGAACATCCCCTCAAAGTCAACCCAGAGAAAGCCCGTCTCAACCAATGGGATCCCTCTGGAGCCAACAGCGCCGCTCACTGGATCCCTGGGTTGTATAGATGGGATCCCTATTGGGCAGGAGGCTGGTTTCGCCGGAAAAAGCTGCGTCTAGCCAATCTCAGCTTCCACCGGGATCTGGGAAAGAGAGAAGGCGACCTTTTGTTGCTGATATATTCACGCCGAACTCTCCTGAACATGGTTCAGGAAAGAAGCGATCGCATCCTGCCTATCTCTGAGCAGGAAGGCGGTATCCCGCAAAGCCCTGAGGAATACCCCCCGAGCGCTTTCCCCCTTCACTTCCCGGCAACCGTTGCGGTGGACTCAAGGATCAGGGGGAAACTTGGTCTACTATATCCCTCTCAATGACTTTTGCCAAACCGCCTAAAGCTCAGTAAATTCAGCAAAGTTCAGGGTTTTGGGGGTTAGAGGCATGCTCCACCAAGCGGTCGAATTCTCGCTCGAAAGTAACCAAGGCCCGGTTGGTTTTGCCCCCCAAGTAGAGCCCCGTCTCCGTTTGCAAGGCCCAGATTTGGCTGTAGCTGAAGTAGCTCATCACCACCCCCACCATCAACAGCCCAAATCCGAGATACACCGCAGGGATCCCTGGATCGGATTTAATTTGCAGTCCGGTAGCGCCGATCACCTCATCCAGATACAGAGTGAGGGGGTTGGGGAAGCGTTGGGGAGCGACCTCGTCGAGGGCCAAGCTCATGCCTTGGCGCAGGGATCCCATCCATTGCCCTTCAGTGTCGTAGAGCAGGGCTGTCCCCTGCAGATCCGGCAGCAGCAGCGTGAGGCCCTGGCTCATGTCCGGCTGGGTGGGCACAAAAGCGCCCCAGAGTTTGTTGCCTGCCTCGGTGCGCACCGGCACCACCGGGATTTGAAAAGTGGGGCTATTGTTGATGCGGATGCGGATGCTGTCGATGCTCCAATCGGCTTGGTAAAGGGTCACACCCCGGTAGGAGAGAGGATGGTTGACGGAAATGGTCTGACGTTTAACCTCCTGACCCTGATCCAAGATCGAGAGGTCGGAATAAAACTGCTTGACACGGCCATCGGGAGCGTAGTCAATCCAGAAGCGATTGGCCCGAATTTGCCAGGTAGGCAAGTGAGCGCGAGCCAGATCCCCTGCGCCGGTCAAGTGTTGAATGGAAGCCACGCCGCCGCTGGGAATGAGTTCTTGGGCCTTGAAGCCGCTAATGCTGCCCCAAATCGCCCCCAGCAAGATCAGCAGCATGCTGACATGCACCAAGATGGGGCCGATCCTGCCGATTAACCCCTTGCGGGCGTAGAGGTAATGGCCCTCCTGAAACACCAGATAGCCCTGTCGGCGCAACCGCTCCGGCAGACCTTGTAAGGATTGCTGAGGCAGATACGTCCGAAACGGCAGGCGCTGAAAAGACTGCGGACGGGTGAGATAGCTCCAACGGCGAGCCACCTTGAGCATTGGCCACTGGCGCGTAAAGGAACACGCGATAAGGCTGCTGCCGAACAGGATCAAAATGGCCAGAAACCAAGGGGTGCGGTAGACGTGATCCAATCCCAAGCTCAGGATCACCCGCCAGGTGAGAAAGCCAAACAGGGCCGGATGCTCTGGATAGTGGGCTTGATAAAAAGCCGCTGTTTCCTCTTGCTCAATTACCGTGCCGGTGGCGCTCAAGACCGCAATCGCCAACAAAAGGCCAATGGCCAGGCGCAGATCCGCCAGCAGCGGCAGCAGCTCATGACGAAAGTACCGCCGCAGCGAGGAAACCCAGCGGGCAAGCGGGAGAGAGTATATGACCATGAGAAGTTTGTCGGCTTAAGATTCAGACCGCTGCTCTTGCCAGGCAAGGTGCAGTCCCCAACAGGGTGCTGTAGGTGTAGCCCCATCTTAGCCTGCAGCAGCAGGGATCCCTTAGACCCAGGCCGACAGGATCGTTACGCTGCCGAACCCCACCAACATCACCCCACTGGCGTAGGTGAGCCAGCCCGACCAGCGCCGCAAGGCCAACAGTTGCTTCACCGCTCCGGTAAACACCCCCGCCAGGAGCAGAGGAAAGGCCAATCCCAGCCCGTAAGCCAGCAGCAGCCCACCCCCTACCCATGGCTGCCCTGTGGTGGAAACCCAAGCCAGCAAAGCCACCAAAACCGGCGTACTGCAGGGAGAGGCCACCAGGCCAAAAGTTAACCCCAGCAACACTGCCCGACCTAACCTGGGCCATTTCCCGGGAATCTCGAGGCGGTTAAACCAATCGGGAAAACGCAGGGGGATCACCTCCAACAAGTTCAGCCCCATCAAAATAGCAATTCCCCCCACCACAACAGGCCCGAAGGATCCGGTTTGTCCGTAAACGCGACCCAGCAAAGCTGCCGACAAACCCAGCAGGGTCAGGGTAAAAGCCACCCCAGCCGCAAAACCCAAAGATTGAGCCCAAACTTGCCGCCGCCCTTCCCCAGCCGTTTCCTCAGAAGCGGGGGTGTAGCCGCCGATGTAGCCGATGGTCACCGGCAGCATAGACAACGTGCAGGGGGAAAGACTGGTGAGCAAGCCCGCCAGACCCACCACCAACAGACTAACGGGAGAAAGGTGCTGCAGTTGAAACTGCACCAGCTCAGTTGCCCATTGTTCTAGGTGGTAAAGCCAGAGCTGAGCCGCATTCAACATAAGCTCAATCTGTCAACATAAGCCCAAGGTAGCATGAACTCCCCCGCCCCCCTGGGATCCCCAGTCTTGGGGGAGTACGTCTACTGTCCATTCCCACCGCGCAGGTTGTGAGGAATTCCGCGAGGATGGTTGACCGGGAACTGCTGCCATTCCTGTTGAGCTCGTTGCAGCACCAGGAGCAATTCGTCCCACCTTTCGCCAGCGATCAACTGCTCTATCTGTCGCAGCTGAGCTTGGTAGCTGCTCAGGGCAGTCAGCAGCGCCTGTCGGTTGTGGCGGGCCATTTCCAAACCCAATTGCGGGATCCCTCCGCCAACACGGCTGGTATCGCGGAATCCGCTGCTGGCCAAGGTGCGGGCCAATTCCAGAATCGCGGGATCCCCTTCTTGGCTAACCGCTGCGATCAAACTGGCGCTGACCATAACTGGCAAATGGCTGATCCAGGCCACCGCTCGGTCATGGCGTGCGGGATCCGTGAGGACAGCTTCTGCGCCAACAGCAGCAATCAGTTCTTTCACCGCATCGAGAGCCTGAGGTTGGGTCTCGGCGATGGGAGTGAGCACGTAGGGCCGCCCCCGAAACAAGTCAGCTTCTGCCGCTTGGATCCCTTGCAGGCTTTTGCCGGCCATGGGGTGCCCCCCCACAAACCAGGGCCACAATTCGGTTGCCGGAGCAACGATGGGCTGCTTAACCGAGCCGACATCGCTCACCACGGTTTCTGCCGACAAATAAGGCAACAGGGCGGCTAGCGTGGCCAACACCTGCTCCAGAGGGGTACAGATCAGCACCATTTGCGGATCAAAGCGAGCCAACTGGGCCAACTCTGTTCCACAGCCTTGAACAGCGCCCCTTTCCAGAGCCTGTTTGCAGGTGGCCGGGTTGCGACTTATCCCCCAGACGGGATATCCCTTTTCGGTCAGTTTGAGGGCCAGGGATCCGCCAATCAACCCCAACCCGACAATGGCAATGCGCATAGTATCTCAGCTAGAAATCGCAGGAGCCCCGCACTGTACCCGTAGGGTCAGTGTCGGGAGGAATGCGGAAGTTATGATAGAACCATGACCCAAGTCCTGAC
>NZ_JBSSCC010000051.1:0-15467 GCF_054059455.1 Thermostichus sp. MS-CIW-23
TGAAGACTTCTTTACTACTGATCAATCCATCCTCCTTCCGAAGTTGGTTTGCTAAGTGCTGCTATTGTACCCCTTGAGCCCTTAACAGGCTGTACTCTCCCCTACTTCTTTCCTTAATGCCCTTCTCAATACGAACATGAGACACAACATCGGCCAAGTTTTCTTGAGTAACCCGCTTTTGTAAGTAATTCAGCAACTTTTGGGGTTTGTATCTGGAGGTATGGGTGCGAAAGCCCCAGTAAGTTTGCTCTGACCGAGAAGATTTTTTCGACATAGAGTTATGCCTCTACTCTAGGGAAGCTAATGACAAATCACCCCAACTCAGGATCTTCAAAAAGCGTTCCTGGTGGGCAGTTCCGCCCCGTACTTGGATTTGGTAAGTACCGGGAGGTAAGTCTGCGGGCAAATCCCAAGGCTGGTTGGTAGAGCGATGGTCTTCTGGAAGATATATGCTCCCGGTACGCACTTCAGTTAGAGTCACGGCTACCGTAGGCTGAAACCCGTACACAGTCACCTTTGGCAAGTGACCCTCGAGCCAACCTTGTCCTTGCGGTACCCGTAGCCCTCCACCCAAGGCAATGTGCAGACGATCGCGTGGTTGTAAGGCCTCTTTCAGCTCAGGATGTTGTAAAAACAAACCGTCCCATACCGGCGCCAGCACCTGACATTCTTGGATTTCCCACCAGCCAGAGGTTACTTCAAAGGCAAGCTGGCGATCGCCCTCCCACTGCAGCAGCTTTTCTTCTCGTAGCTGCTGCAAGTCCAACCAGAGTGCTTCCCGAAACAGCACTGTGAAATGACTGCCCAATTTAGGTGCTCCCCAACTAGCCAGCGCACTAGACTCGGGGTTCTCAGGATCGGGCACCAAGACCCAAAAGTCTCGAGCTGGCAGCTGGAGTTCCCGCAAGTGGGCATGATCTCGAATCGGCCATGACTTCCCCGTTGTTAGATCGGCAGCAGAAAGCGGTGCGCCAACAGGGAAAAACCAACCAGAGCGCTCACAACGCAAGCTACCTAGGTTTTCTACGGTCACCTCTCGGCAACTGGCCAACGACGCGGAACTTTGGGGTAAGGGTAGTACTCTGGATTCCCCCACCGATCTTCGGTGCGATACAGCCCTGCAATCAGGCACGTGGGGGGACGTCGGCTAAATTGTTCAGGTTTCGGGCATTGTGCGTCTAACCACTCCTGATGGACGGCTAGGATTTCGGCGCCCAGTACCTCGTGTCGCTGGCGATCGTCCAGCAGCTCTTCCAGATGGCGGTTCAGGTTTTTTTCGCTCGCCAAGTCCACCAGTAACTTAGTTTCGCTGCGGGCGGTAGTCCAGTTTTTCTCGTAAAACAGGCAACAGAGCTTTTGGATGTCCGCTTTCCGCAGCAGGGTTTGGGAAATGGGGTAATTCAAATACCGGCGCGGGCCTTCCCCTGGCTCGGCGGTGGCAATCCATCCCTTTACCTCTAGCCATTGGTTCCACTCCTGCCATAGGCCTTCTTCATCTCCAGCTTTCATCCCAGTGGGACGAGTGTCGCCGCCTACCCCCAATCGTTGACAAAAATGGGTAAAGAAGTCCCTCTCATCCAGCTCCTCATCCCTCACCATGTCGTTGGCGGCGAGCACCATCAGCGCCAAGAAGGCAACTCCTGCTGGTTCGGGCAAGCTTTGGTTTTGCAGAGTTGATAGCTGGACTCGCTGGCCATCTACCACCTGGGCGCGCACGGCTTGGCAAAAGTCCTCAACTGGGCCTAAGCCTAGACTTGCTAAAACTTCTTCATCTACGCTGAGGTAAACTGGCGTACCGTGAGGAACTCCCAGCGTTGCCCATTGAACAATTGCTTGGTTCCAGCGGGCATAGTTGTTGTGCAGCACCACAGTAACCTCGCCCTGGGTTCCTTCCTCAAGCCTAGGCAGGCGTTGAATGCCCAGTTTCCTATTTTTTGAATCCCTTTATGTTTGTTTTAGGTCAAATTGGCAGCAAAACAGAGTCGGCGCTGTAGAGGCTAGCTGCCTCGGAGAGGAAATGGTCGGGCGAGACCGTCGGGAAGCTTACCCCAGATCAAGAGGAGAGGTTTGCCAGTGAGAGCAAGCGCTCCGCAACCTCTGCAGCCACAGGTATCACCGACAGGCGTGTGCCCCGCCGCACCACCTCCAGCTCCTCCGGGGTGAAGGTGGCCCGCAATTTGGCCAAAGGGATCACTCTTTCAAAAGCAGCCAAAAATTGCACCCGCACCGTGTACCACCGGGGATCTGCTGGAGTGGACTTGGGATCGTAGTAGGGGCTGGTCGGATCAAACTGGCTGGGATCCACCACGTGGGTTTCCAGGATCTCCATCAAACCGGCAATTCCGGGTGGCTCGGCATTGGAATGGTAGAAAAAGGCGCGATCCCCAGGCTGCATTGCCTTCAGATAGTTGCGGGCTTGGTAGTTGCGCACGCCATCCCAGAGGGTTTGGCCTTCCCGCTGCAGATCCCAGATGCTGTAAACGCTGGGCTCAGATTTCATCAGCCAGTAGTTCATGGGGCACTAAGCTCTGGGAGCAGATAAAAGGGAGCAACGGGCAGCAAACTCGACAAAGTTTTGCAACATCTGCAAGCCAACAGGGCCCGACTTTTCGGGGTGAAATTGGGTAGCAAACAAGGTGCCGCGGGCAATAGCGGCTACACAGGTTTGGCTGCCGTGTTGGGTGGTAGCAGCCACCCAGCTTGGGTCATTGGGCACTGCGTGGTAGGAGTGGACAAAGTAAACCCAGCTTTGATTCGGGATCCCTGCCCAAAGAGGCGATTGGGGTTGGGTAAGGTGCAACTGGTTCCAGCCCATGTGGGGGATACGCAAGCCCGGCTCCGGTCGAAAGCGCTGCACCCGTCCAGGCACAATGCTCAGCCCTGGCTCTGTTCCCTCTTCGCTGCTTTCGAACAAAACTTGCAGCCCAAGGCAAATGCCTAAAAAAGGCTGTTGCCGCTCCACAGCTTCCCGGATCGCTTTCCCAAAGCCCCGCGCCCGCAGCTGCTGCATGGCTGGGTCAAAGGCCCCATCGCCGGGCAGGACAATGCCGTCAAAAGCCGCTAGTCCAGTTGGCTCTGTTACTAGCTGCACCTCAGCTCCGGCCCGCTCCAGCCCTTTGCAAGCCGAATGCAGATTTCCCGCCTCATAGTCGATCACCGCCAGGCGTACAGTCCCCATGGGATCCCTTCTCGTGAGGAGTTTCGGAGTCTATCAGTATAGTGGTTCTAACCCGTTTGAGCTGACTCATGGCTGTGGCAATTGCTTCGCACGATCCCACTCCGACCGGTACTGCTCCGCAACCCTGTCGCGACCAGGTTGATTGGCCTGAGGCGGCTTACCTGCACATCCCTTTTTGTCGGCAACGCTGCCACTACTGTGATTTTGCCACCGGCCTGGGCACCCGCAAGTTGATGGAAACCTACGTGCAAATGCTCTGCCGGGAGATCGGCGGCGCCTACCGCTACCGCCATCTGGCTGGGGATCCCAGACCGTTGACCAGCATTTTTTTCGGGGGTGGCACCCCTTCTCTGCTGACGGTGGAGCAACTGGGGCGGATCTTGACTCAATTGAGGGAGAGGATCCCGTTTCATCCCGACTGCGAGATTTCTCTGGAGGCCAACCCCGGCACCCTGACGCGGGAGCAGTTGGCGGGCTACCGGGAGCTGGGGGTCAACCGCATCAGCCTAGGGGTACAGGCATTTCAGCCAGAGCTGCTGGCCGCTTGTGGTCGCCTGCATGGAGTGGAGGAAGTTTACGAAGCCGTGGCCGACTTGCAGGCGGCGGGCTTTGAGAATTTCAACCTGGATTTGATCTTTGGGCTGCCCTACCAGACTTTGGAACACTGGCAGCAGTCTCTACGAGCTGTTCTTGAGATTAACCCCACCCATGTCTCCGTCTATGATCTGACGATTGAGCCGGGAACCCGATTTGGCCGGATGTACCGACCGGGAGATGCGCCTTTGCCCACCGAGGAAACCACAGTTGCCATGTACCTAATGGCGCGGGAGCTGCTCACCGAAGCGGGCTACATCCACTACGAAATCTCCAATTTTGCCCGCCCCGGCTACGCCTGTCGCCACAACCGAGTGTACTGGAAAAATCGCCCTTACTTTGGCTTTGGCATGGGATCCGTCGGCTACGAGGGGGGACGGCGCATTCAGCAGCCCAAAACCCTTTACCACTACTTCGAGCAGGTGAAAGTCGGAGTCCACCCTCTCCCTCCTGAAGCATCCCCAGAGGAAGTTTGGATGGATACTTTGATGTTGGGGTTGCGTCTAAAGGAAGGTCTGGATTTGTGCCATTTACAGGAGCGTTTTGGCCACCCAAAGGTCGAGCAAGCTTTGGAGAGGCTGGATCCCTATTTTGAGAAGGGATGGGCCAGTTGTGAGGCAGGCCGGCTACGGCTGATTCCGCCCGATGGCTGGCTATTTTCCAATGAGATTCTCAGAGACTTGCTGGCTTGATTCCGACGGTTACTTTCACAAGATTTCTCACCAGAGCCCCCTATCCCAATTGGCCGAAAACTCAAGCTTTGAGGAGCGTAGGCCATCACCATTTCCAGCAGCCATTAAACCCAACATTTCACAGATCCTGAGATCTCTAATCTTGCAAGAGGGGTTGAGGGGAAAGATACGGAAGCCCAGAGGATCCCTATCGATAGTTGACAAATTGCAGCGCCACCGGGTAGTCCTGCTGCCTAAGCATTTGAATGACCGCCTGTAGCTCGTCTTTATCCTTGCCGGAAACGCGCACCAGATCCCCTTGAATGGCAGGCTGCACTTTCTTAAAGTTGTCGCGGATTTGCTTGGCGATCTGTTTGGCCAGTGTGGCATCAATGCCCTTTTTCAGGTGAACCACCTGGCGCACTCGGTTGCCGCCGGCGCTCTCTGGGGGTTGGAAGTCGAAGATCTTCAGGGATAGACCCCGCTTGGCCGCTTTGGTAAGAAGCAGATCCCGAATGGAGTTGAGGGCCATGTCGTTGGCGGTGGTGATGGTCAGGGATCCCTCCTCCAGCTCAATTTCCGTCTGAGTATCCTTGAGGTCGTAGCGCTGTTTGATCTCCCGTCGGGCTTGATCCACAGCGTTCACCAGTTCCTGCCGATCGAAATCACTGACGATATCAAATGAGTAGGTAGAGGCCATAAACCTTATCTTCGCTATCGTTCAGTATCTTAAGCCCTCAGCCAAGCAGGGATCCCTAACTCTCGGAGAAGCTACAACAGGTAGAGGGATCCCAGTCCAGATTTACGGAGAAGCAGGATGGCCGATGTTGTTTTAATTACAGGCGCCTCTGAAGGCATCGGCAGAGCTACTGCCTTTGCCTTTGCCCGTGGGGGTTACCGATTGGCGCTGGCTGCCCGCACTGCCGAAACCCTGAAGCAAACGGCCATCGACCTGGAGCAAAGCCTAAATGCCGAGGTCTTGGCCGTTCCCACCGATGTCACGCAGCCAGAACAGGTGCAAAACCTGGTGGAGAGAACCCTAGAACGCTATGGCCGCATCGACTGCCTGATCAACAACGCCGGCATCTGCATGAGTGGCCCTTTTTTGCAAACTACCCTGGAACACTGGCAGGCTTTGATGGCGGTCAACTTTTGGGGCTACCTCCACACCATCCGAGCCGTGCTCCCCGACATGTTGAAGCGCAAAAAAGGCCAGATCATCAACGTGGGATCCATTGGCGGCAAAATGCCCCTGCCCCAGATGAGCGCCTATTGTGCCAGCAAGTACGCGGTCAGTGGGCTGACAGAAGCGCTGCGTCTGGAACTGCAACCCCAAGGGATCCAGGTAATTGGCGTCCATCCGGGCATCGTCAGCAGCAATTTCCTCAAGCGAGCCATTTTTCTGGATGAGGTGGGGCCAGAGTCCTCTCCCGATGGCCACTCCCAAACCTCAGGTGGCAAAGCCCGCGAGCAAATGCAACAGGCGCTGGAGAGTTTCTGGGCCAGCCAGCCGGAAGAAGTTGCCGAAGCCATTTGGGATGCCGCTCGCCAGTCCAAGTCAGAGGTGGTGGTGGGCATGGCCCAATGGGCGGTAGGAGCTTACACCCTCTTCCCCGGATGGGTCGGCTCATTGCTCCAGAATGTTCCTCGCTAGCCCACTGGATCGGTCGAGAGTTCTGGGGCGCTGGATGAGCGATTCTGCAGACCCAGCGATAGCAGGAAGAAGGCTAAACTTCGGTATAGTTTGAGGTACGGTTAAACACTGGTATTGACAGCGGAAGTATGGTTGAATCTGTGCCTTCTCCTTCCGGTACCCACCAGCACATCTTGATCGTGGAAGACCGAGATGGCCGCCGTACCCAGGTGCTGGGATCCGCCAAATACTTCATCGGTCGGGACTTGGCGAACGACATCTGTCTAAACTCTCAGTATGCCTCCCGCTACCACGCCATGCTGCTGCGGATTCCCGCCGAGCGAGAGGGAGAATATTGCTACCGCATTTTGGATGGGGATCTGGAAGGTCGCCCCAGCACCAATGGCTTGTTGATCAACGGCCAGAAATTGACCACCCACCAGCTCAAGTCGGGGGATGTGATTACCTTCGGCCCCGATGCCAAGGCCACCTACAAAATCGTTAAGGCGCCCTAGGCCCAGCTCTCTGCAGAGAGCGCAGCTGCCCCCGAATCAACAGCAGCAAGGCCAGCACCAAGGCCACCTCTGACAGCAAGGTTGCCAGGGCCGCCCCTTGCCAGCCCCACCTTGGGATCCAAGCCCCGTTTAACAGCCCATTCAGCCCCAGAGCCAGCAGTTGCAGGCGGCTGCGGGGCCTTTGCAACCCTGCTCCAGTGAGCAGGTGAGATAGCAAAAGGTGGATCCCTTCCAGCAAAATGACCGGGCTGAGCCAGCGCAGGATGAGGGCCGTTTCCCGGTAAGCCGATCCCAGCACCCAAGGGATTCCGTAGGATCCCAGGGCCAGCCCCAGAGCAGCCAAACTGCCGTAGCCCACCACCCAAGGGGAAAGGTGACAGGCGTAGCGCCAGCCTTGTGGGAGTCCTTTTTGGCCTTGGCGGCACAGCTCGGCAAAATGGCTGGTGAGCAGAGCAATCATCGGCGTTTGCGAGAAGTTGATCACCCGATAGGCAGCGCTGTAAAGACCCCCCGCCGCTGCTGAGGCCAAACGGGGCAAGAGCAGCTTATCCAAATCGGTGAAGGTTTTCACCGCGGCCAGCCCCACCGCAAAGTCCCAGCCCGCTATCAGCCGTTCCCGCAGATCTCGCCAGCTCAGGGCCAAGGGGGGAGAAGGCTCGCTCCACCGCCCCATCCCCCTCGCGATCAGCAGCAGCACGACCAACACCATCAGGCCGTACAGAACAGCCCATTGCACCAGGGATCCCCAGCCCAAGGCCACCGCCAGCAATACTGCCCCCAATCGCCCCAGCGCCATGCCGGTGTCGATGAGGGCTACCCCAGCAGCCTGCTCTCTCCCGATCAGGATCCCCCTGTACACCTCTGGCACCGCGATGAACAGCAGATCGCTCAAAAGCAATACCCCCACCACCGCTGCTGGCGTCCCGGCCAGCCAAACGCTCAAGAGGGGCCACAACACCAGCGCCATCCCCCCACAGCCCAATCCCGCCAACCATAAGCTGGGGCCAACCCCCTGGGTGCAAGTCAGGGATCCCTGCCGGCTGAGGCGCTGGATCAGCAGTTCCGATTGGCCCAAATAGCCAAACGGGGCGGCCAGGTTGCTGCAGGCCAAGATGGCAGAGAAAACCCCGAAGGCTTCCGGCCCCAACAGCCGCGCCAAGAGGATGAAATAGGCCCCAGACAACCCCAGGCGCAGGCCATTGCCCACCATCAGCCAGGCAGCCTGGCGTAGCCGCTGTTGTTCTGCTCTATCCACGCTGCCACTCCTGGACGAGGCTTGCCAGAGCCAGGGATACTGGATGGATGCTGAGACTGCCTGCCCGAGAGCGGGCATCTCCTCTCGATTTTGGGTGTATCGGTTGCAATTCTTCTGGCAAGTTCATGGCCAAACTCTACCCCGTCAGCAACGCCGCGCGAAGCCCCAACACCTTGGCAGGACGGGATCCGCAAGCCCTGTTCTCCCCCCATTCCAGACCGCCTGCCCCCCGCCGGGTGCTTCCCCCACCCCCGCCGGGCGGCGGTAGTCCTCGTTGGCTGGGATCCCTGCCGACCAAAACGGTGGGGCAGGGCTATCGGGCCGTTGTCTTGCTCTTGCTGACCAGTCTGCTGCTGTTTGGAGGGCTGGGATCCCGTCTGGCCTACCTGCAGCTAGCGCGCACCCAGTATTACCGCCAGCTGGCCGATACCAACCGCATTCGCCTGTTGCCCCAGCCGCCAGAACGCGGACGCATTGTGGATCGCAACGGCGTATTGCTGGCGGGCAGCCAATTGTCCCACTCGGTCTTCCTCTGGCCTCTGGTGCAGTCGCGGCAGCGCTGGCAGGAGATGATCCCCAAGTTGGCAGAATACTTGAACATCGCCCCTGAGGAGATCGCCCAAAAGCTAGAACAGGCTGGATATCGTTCCCCTTTTCCCGTGCGCATCCTGCGCAACGCCAGCCCCCAGGTGGTCATTCAACTGGAGGAGATGAGCCGCGAGCTGCCGGGAGTGATGGTGGAGGCGGAGACGGTGCGGTTTTATCCCCACGGCGACTTGGCCGCTCATCTGCTGGGCTATACCGGCGAGATCTCCCTAGAGCAACTGCGGGCCGACCCTAGCTATCGCCTGGGGGATATTGTCGGCCTGATGGGAGTGGAGGAATTGTTCGAGAACCATCTGCGCGGCCAATGGGGCGGGCGACAGGTGGAGGTGGACGCCATGGGAGAGGTGCTGCGGGTGCTGGGGGAACAAGCGCCCCAACCGGGCAACACCCTGCAGCTCACTTTGGATGTGCGGCTGCAGCAGGCGGCAGAGCGAGCCCTCGGCCAGCAAAAAGGAGCGGTGATCGCCATGGATCCCAGCGATGGCTCGATCCTGGCCATGGCCAGCTATCCCACCTTTGATCCCAACCTCTTTTCCAGCCGCATCACCCAAGCCCAGTGGGAGAGCCTGCAGCAGCAGGATTTTCCCTTCCTCAACCGCGGCCTGCGGCCCTATCCCCCCGCCAGCACCTACAAAATCATCACCACCGCTGCCGGGATTGAGTCGGGAGCCTTTCCCCCGAATACGGTGCTGCAGACCGGCCCCTACATCCAGGTGGGAGGGTGGCGCTTTTGGGACTGGAACCGGGCCGGCTTCGGGCGGCTGAACTACCGGCAGGCGATGGCCTACAGCAGCGACACCTTTTTCTACCAAATCGCCCTCGGCACCAAGGCTGCCCCTTTGCAAGAATGGTCGCGCCGCTTTGGGTTGGGACAACTGACCGGGATTGGCCTCAAAGGGGAAGCCGCGGGTCTGGTGCCGGATGCTGAGTGGAAGCAGCGCCACTGGCGCGAGCCCTGGTATGTGGGCGACACGGTCAACATGTCCATCGGCCAGGGATTTATTACCGCTACGCCGCTGCAAATGGCGGTGGTAACGGCGGCAGTGGCCAATGGGGGCTGGCGGGTGCGCCCCTTGCTCTCGCACCAGGTGATCCCGGAAAGCCCTGTGCCGCTGCGCCAAAAGGTAGGTCTTTCCCCTGCCACCCTGGAGATCCTGCAGCAGGGGCTGCGAGATGTCGTGGTTTACGGCACTGGCGGCAACGCCAACCTGGGGCCAGGATTTCCCCCAACGGCTGGTAAAACCGGCACCGCAGAGGATCCGCCGCGGCGATCCCACGCTTGGTATGTTGGCTATGCTCCCTACGACCGGCCCGAATTGGTGGTCGTGGTCTTTCTGGAAAACAGCGGCGGTGGGGGTGGATCACGGGCCGCTCCCATCTTTCGAGAGGTGATGCGGGCCTACTTCCGACCCGAGTCGTGAGCCCTAGCTTTCTGTCGGATCCGAGCCAACTGGGTATATGCAGTCTCTTGTCTCCCAGAAAATTGCGTTAAGATCCCCTAGAACCCCTTGCCCAGCAGGCTTCTGCCCTAACTTAGCTGTAGAATATGTCAGTGATTTGGAGCTCAACTGCCACAATCCTGCCATTCGCGCCAGTGGCGCCTTGGCGCATTGCAGGGCAAGCCCCGCTCCCACACACTGAGAACACTCTGGGCCGTGGCCGCTCCGCAACGCCAGAGCGAGTCTGCGATCCGGAGAACGCTCTAACTCTATTGCCTAACTCAAAAGGAGATCAGGATGAACAAGGCAGAACTTGTTGATGCCGTCGCTCATCGCGCCAATGTAACCAAAAAAGAAGCGGAGGCTGTCATTTCCGCCGCACTGGAGATCATTGTCGAAGAGGTCGCATCCCGCGATGAAAACGGTGAACCCAAGGGGAAGGTGACCCTGGTGGGCTTCGGCTCCTTTGAGGCTCGCAAGCGCAAAGAGCGGGAAGGTCGCAACCCGAAAACCAACCAAAAAATGGTGATCCCAGAGAGCATCGTCCCCACTTTTACGGCGGGCAAGTCATTCCGCGAAGCAGTAGCAGGGGGGAAATCTTAATTTCGCCGGGTTGGGACTCGGCTGCTGGGTAGGGCGTGGAGCAGCCTCGACATGGTGGCAATTGGGCTTGGGGAGCAGCAATCGCTGGCTGCTCTCCCCAGGAGATTCTGGATTTTTCGGCCAGCTTGAATCCGCTGGGCCCACCGGAATCGGTCTTGCAAGCTCTGACTCAGGCGCTGTCTGCAGCAGACCCGGTTGTAATCAGCCGCTACCCGGATCCCGACTATCGGGACTTGCGCATCTGTTTGGCCAACCATTGGGCCGTCGATCCTGAGTGGATCTTTGTGGGCAATGGGGCAGCGGAGTTGCTCACCTGGGCGGCCCGGGATGCGCAAGGGCGGGAAGTATGGCTGCCCCAGCCTGCCTTTGGGGAGTATGCACGGGCTCTGCGGGCGGCAGGGGCGACCATCAAGCCGCTGCCTTTTTTCCCCGGCCAGGGATCCCCTAGTTTCGCCTTTCTCCAGGAGCCGCTTCCGGTGGCAGGCAAGGGAAACCGGGTGCTCTGGCTGAACAACCCTCATAACCCGACGGGCTGGCTGATCCCGCAGCAAGATATCCTGCCTCTCCTGCCCCAGTTCGACCGGGTGGTGGTGGACGAGGCTTTTATGGACTTTTTGCCGGGGGAGCCCACCCTGAGCTTAAACTCCAGCCCGTCGGCAATGCCCCGCAGCCAAACCTTGATCCCCCACCTGGCGGCTCACCCCAACACCATCGTCATCCGTTCCCTCACCAAGTTCTTCACACTGCCCGGCTTGCGCATTGGCTTTGCGGTGGGGCACCCGGATCACTGGCAGCGCTGGCGGCAGTGGCGGGATCCCTGGAGCGTCAACGGATTGGCGGGAGTGGCAGTGGCGGCAGCTTTGGCCGATGAGGACTTCCGCCGGCGCACCTTGGCCTGGCTACCCGTGGCCCGAGAGCATTTGTTCAGGGGTTTGCAAGCACTGCCCGGCTGGGATCCCTGGCCTGGTCAAGCCAATTTTGTGTTGGTGCACTGCCCTGGCTCTGCCACGCAAATTCAGCGGGCGCTGCTGCAGCGGCACCGGATTCTGGTGCGGGATTGCCTGAGTTTTCCCGAGCTGGGAGATCGCTACCTGCGCATTGGCCTGCGCACCCTGCCGGAGCAGGAGCAGTTGTTATCCGCCTGCCGGGAGATCCTGGAGAATAGCTAGGGATTTTTCTGCGGGAGAAATTCTCATGCCCGAAGCTACCGCCTTTTGGCCGGAATGCAACGCCCCTATCGTGCGGGGGGTAGCCCACTACAGCGACCTGGAGTTGCTGCGGGCCTTTCAACGGCAGCCGGAGGTGGCGCGCTACTTCATCGGCCTGTTTTGCCGCTACTGCAAGTGGGTGGACGGGATCCTTGCCGAGCATCTGCCGCCAGAGCAATGGGCTGCCTGTCGAGAGCAGGTTTGGTTGCGGCTTTACCCGCGCCTGCAGCGCCTAGATGTCCACAGCCTTGTGGAAGAAGCGGCTGGCGAAGGGGATCCTGTGCTGCGACCCTGGCTGGCGGAGCAAACCCGTGAGCTGATCCAATCCTTGGATGGGATCCCCACCCGCCCTCAAGCTTCTTGCAGTCTCGACTCCACCAGAGGCGGGGCAAAGTCCTCTCTTTCACCGGCACTGGCCTGTTATTTGACCGCCGGTTTGGATACCTTGCCGGGGGATCTGCGCTTCATTCTGCTGCTGCGGGATCGCTTTGGCTGGCCACCGGTTCGCATTGCCGACCAACTCAAGGCTGACGGATATTACCTCGCCCCAGAAGACGTGGATGCCATCGTTGCCTCTGCCCGCCAGATCTTGCTTCAGAACCTACCGACAGATGTGCGTGCCCTCTATCTGGAGGCAAAGCCCTAGAAGACTGCCATAGCCCTGTGGCATGGTGGTTTATGGCAAGGTATGGGGCGCTGGCAATCCTTGTTCCCAAGGTGGGTTCTCCTGTTAGGCTGTTTCCGGCTGTAACAGTGGATCGGCATTGTTTGCTCTCCGACTTTACATCAAGTTGAGTGTGGGCTGTCTATGAGTCCTTCTCCGCTTCCCCCAGACCCTACCCAACCCCTGTCTCCGGCACAGCAGTCCCATTCACATCCAGTTCCTCAACTTGCTCTTCAGGAGGCGCTGAGCCATCTGCATTTGGATGTGCTGAAAGAACTGGAGCGATTCCGCCTCTGGCAGCGTTTGCAGCGCATGGACTCTGTCCCGCCCCCACGAGCAGGTCAGCTTGGGAATACCAGCTCTGTACAGCGCCCTTCACCTGTGCTCATTCAAGAGGTGGTGGAAGACTTGGAAGAGGAAGAGATGCCGCGGCCCTCCGGGGCCTTTTCGCCCCTCTGGGTCTTGCTGCTGTGGGTGCTTTCCTGCGCGGGGATTGGCTTTGGGGTGCGCTGGCTGATCTGGCCGGAAGAACTGTCCCTGCCCCAAAGTGCTGCCAGCAGGGCGGAAGAAGGGATCCCTGCCCAGCTGGATTTGGCCCAGTTGCCCCTGATCCCACTGGAACCGGTGGAAGGGCAGGTGGGAGAGGAGTTCTATTTCGGTGGCTTGGATCCGGATCGGCTGGCGCTGGGCTTGGCGGCCACCCCGGACTGGAAGGACTTGCAGGTGGATCCTCTTCAAGGCGTTCCTAACCTGCTGGACAGCCTGCAGACCGACTTGGCCTTGGCTTCCAAGGAACCCTCTCCCCCCAGCTTGCAAACGGTGGAGCAGTTGGCAGCCAGCCTGGAGCGCCCGTCCCAACCTTCATCGCCTACTTCTGCGGGATCCCAGAACGTGGTGCCCCTAAGCGACAACAGCGTAGACTCTCTGGGGCCGAACCGCGGCGAGGGAACCTTCTTGGTGCTCACTACCTACTCGGGAGATGAGAGCTTGGCACGTGCTCGAGAAGTTTCTGATGGGGCCTTTGTCAAAGATGTGAATGGCCAGAAGTTTGTGCAGTTGGCAGCATTTGAGCAACTGGAGTATGCCCGCTATCATGCGGAAACCCTGAAAAATAAGGGCTTTAACGTTACGATTGCTGAGCAGTAGCTTTGAGGACTACAGATCCCGAATCCAAGGGATCCGAGAGAGAGGTAGCCGCTGCCAGATCCCTTCACTTCCTTCTGGATCGAGCAGGCGCCAGGCCAGCAACCCGGTTGCCGAGAGGAAAACCAGGGCCAGCAACAACGCAAGGGCATTCTGTAGGCTTTTCAAAAAGGGCCAGAGGCGGGCTGTGCTCGGCCCCACCTGAGCAGCTCCAGACCGCTGCCGCGCCTGGGCGGGGGGGTTCCCGGAAGCTGGAGAGGAACTCAAGGGACGGGCAGGTGGAGCGAGGGTAGAGGACGTCAACTGGGCGGCAGGAATGGGTGGCCCTGGTAACCGATTCAAAGCCATAACCACAGCCTGAGGGCGCTGCTGCTGACGCATCCACCGGTTCAGCTCTGCCAGAGAGATGGCACAGAGGTTGTTGAGACCCAGACCCTGAATTCGCCCCACCAAAGGCCGGTCGTTGCTGACCAAAACCACCAGCGTTCCCGGCTGCTGCTGGGCCAGGGCATAGGCGCATTCGGCAATCGCTTCTTCCAAACGTACCCTCATGGACTGATCGCCGGCACCGGCGCCACCCACCAAGGCACGGGCTTCTGAGACGGCAAACCCTAGACTGGGCCAGTGGCGCAAAAACTCGCGGGCTGTCGATTCTTCCTGGGGATCAATAGCCTGCCGGCTCAGGCGTTCTAGCTCGGCCATCACTGCCTGCGGCAGCACACACACCCCAAATCGAGCCCACTCTTGCCATAGAGCCAGACGACCGGCCAGGATCACCGGGCTATCGAAGACGAGGAGAGGCGGGATCTCGGCCATGGGATGCGCCAGCGTTGGACTTAACCTCAATTGTGCAGCTTCCCCGAAGACTTGGGTAGCAGGGATCCCTCTGCCAGGCAGACGCGGATGGCCAGTGGGTAGAGGCGGTGCTCCTGGGTCTGGATGCGCCGGTAAAGGGATTCCACAGTATCTTCGGGCAGAACCGGCACGGCTGCTTGGGCCACGATGGGGCCACTGTCCATTTCCAGGGTGACCCGATGAACGGTGCAGCCGGCGATTTTCACACCGCACTTCAGGGCTTGTTCAACGGCACGCAGGCCCTTGAAACTGGGCAGCAGGCTGGGATGCAGGTTCAAGACGCGATCCGGGTAGGCGGACAACAACACCTGGGTAACCAGGCGCATCCACCCGGCCATGATCACCCATTCCACGTGATGCTGCCAGAGCACCTGGACAATGGCGGCGTCCAGATCTTCGCGACGGGGGTAGTCTCGGTGGTCGAGCAAAACGCAAGGGATCCCTCGCTTTTGGGCCCGCTGCCGCACGTAGGCTTTGGGGTTGTTGGTGATGACCACAGCAATCTGGGCCTGCAGTTCCCCAGCCTCAATGGCTTGGGCAATAGCTTCGAAATTGCTGCCATTGCCGGAAGCCAAAATGCCAAGGATCCCCGGTTGAGAGGGCACTGGGATCCCGTCGGGATCCGGCCAGAGTAAGCTGGGTAGGTTCATGAGCGCTTGGCGGGAAAGTCTGCAGCCCCGCTATTTTAAACCCAGACAGCCTCCCCTCTGGTTCTGGCCGGGTTCAGCTTGAGAGGGATCCAAAAACTTGACCGTCGCCGGCTTTGACAGGCGCACCCGCGCCATCGAGCGCTGCACGGATCAAGCCCAAGAGGAGCTGCGGGAGATGCCTCAAGAAATGCGGAAAATGCAGCAGGAGATCCGCGATCTCTCAAGCTCCTCCAAAAATAGGCCAAGTCGATCAAGTCGATCCCAGCAGTTGAGGCCGGATCTTATGGACTCCGTCCCACTGTGGCGAGCGGCCACCTGATCTAGAGTGGGTCTAGAGTCGGAAAGCATGGGCAGTGGGTGTGAGAGCATGACTCTAGTCAATAATAAGCTCAACTATACTGAAAATAATGTATAATATGTTCAGTACGGATTACTACCAGTTGATCTTTCTGT
>NZ_JBSSCC010000052.1:0-13788 GCF_054059455.1 Thermostichus sp. MS-CIW-23
CGCCTGAAATTCCGAAACTTAGCTGTCCTCTGGGGCCGCTAGGGATTGGGATAAAGCCCGCACCCTGCGCATAGCGCGGGTGTCGGGTAGTTTACGTAGCCGGATCGAAGGTCGGGCAGGCTGGGTTAAGGTGATAAAGAGTTACAGGGCTGGTCGCTATGGCTGAGATGAGTCCGTATCAGGTGTTGGGAATTAGCGAAGAAGCCTCTTTTGAAGAGATTCAATCGGCGCGGGCTCGGCTCCTGGCCAGCTTGGGCGCCGATGAACAGCAGCAAGAGCGGGTGGAGCAAGCCTACGATGCCATCCTGATGCAGCGCCTGCGCCTGCGCAAAGAGGGCAAAATCGCTGTTCCCGATCGCATTCGCTACGCCGAACAACGGGCTGCCCATCCTGAGCCGGAGCTGAGTTTGCCTCGCCCTGCTGCCCAAAATCCCCCCTGGGTCAGCCGCTGGTTGGATACCCCCTCTACCGCCGATGCCCTCTGGCCTGCGGCGCTGCTGGGTGGGCTGGGGGGTTGGGTTATCCTGGCTCCCGATGAGTACCCCTCGCTGCAACTGGCCTTGGGGCTGATGGCTTGTATCTATTTCCTGTACCGCAAAGAGCGCCGCTTCATTCGCGCTTTTCTCTTGGCCCTGGCGGGCCTGAGCCTGGGGCTGATGTTGGCCTACGGCATTGCCCTTCCCCTCACCGGTGGCGATGCTCCTGGTGCGCTGTTGGTGGGGATCACGTTTACGGTGATGTGGTTGGTGACCAGCTTTCTGCGCTAGCTGCCGGTTGGCAACGGATATCCAACCAGGGATCATCCTCACCTGCCAAACCGCCGCTGCCGCGACTGATAGCTAAGCAAGGCTTGGTGAAAAGCGGCTCGGTCGAAATCCGGCCAGAGGATGGGGGTGAAATACTGCTCGGTGTAGGCCATCTGCCAGAGCAGGAAGTTGCTGATGCGCATCTCGCCGCTGGTACGGATCAGCAGATCAGGATCCGATAAGCCGGTGGTGTAGAGAAATTGGGAAAAGAGGGCCTCGTCAATCTGATCCGGCTGCAGCAGCCCCTGCTGCACCAAGGTGGCAATGGAGCGGCAGGCTTGTAGGATCTCCTGTCGTCCCCCGTAGTTGAGGGCCACCGTCAGGCAAATGCCCTTGTTGTGCTGGGTGCAGGCCACCGCATGCACGATGGTTTCCTGCAGAGAGTGGGGCAGAGCCGACAACTGGCCGGCAAACTGGATGCGCACCCCCTGCTGCACCATTTCCCCCAATTCCTGCCACAGCACCTGCTCGAACAAAGTCATGAGAAAATCCACCTCCTCGCGGGCCCGGCCCCAGTTCTCGGTGGAGAAGGCATAGGCGGTAAGGGCTGGGATCCCCCAGTCATCACAACAGCGCAGCAGCTCCTTCAGGGCCGCTACCCCTCGCTGATGCCCAACACTGCGGGGTAAGCCCCGTTTTTGCGCCCAACGCCCGTTGCCATCCATCACCACCGCCACATGGCGGGGCAACAACTGCGGATCTAGGTCGGCAGGCAACTGCAGAAGATGGGCAGGAGAAAGGGTCATGGAGATTCAGTCTTCGGGGAGGGTTTTCTCAGGTTTGCGAAAGAGTTTAGTCAGATCGGCAAGGGATCCCCACCAGCGCAGCGGCCCATTGCGAAACCAGGGGTGGGCCCACAATCCCTTTAGCGGAGCATCTCGTTTTTTGGCATCGCGGGGATTGCGCAACCGCTGTACCAGCAGTTCGTGTAACTTGGCACTGGTCAGAGGCCGCTCGATGCGCCCACCCTCCGCCAGGGAAATGGATCCCGTTTCTTCTGAGACCACAATACACAAGCAATTGGTCTGCTCTGTGATCCCCATCGCAGCGCGGTGCCGTGTGCCCAGCTGTCGAGAGGCGGCCCGCTCCGAAACCGGCAGGATGACCCCCGCTGCGCGAATGCGATTCCGATGGATGACCACAGCCCCATCATGCAACAAAGTTGAAGTCTGGAAAATGGTCTGCAAGATCTCCCGCGACACCCGCGCCTGGAGAGGTACTCCTTTGTCGGTAAACACCCGCGAGTCAATTGGCTGCTCCGGCTCGATCACAATCAGCGCTCCTGTGCGGTTTTGGGAAAGTTCTCGCACTGCTTGCACCAGTTCTTCCACCAAATCTTCCTCAGGATCCTCCTCGTCATCGCCTGCGTTGCTTGGCCACTCCATGCGGATGGCTCTTGCCAATTGCTCCAGCAGCCGCCGAAACTCCGGTTGAAAGAGCACGCCCATGGCTACAGCTGCGCCCAGGAGCAGGCGATCCAAGATCAGGTGAACCAAGGGGAGAGAGGCTGTGGCCAGGTACAGCACCAGCAGCACTATAAATCCCCTCACCAGCACCCCAGCACGACTTTCGCGGGTGTAGTAGAGAGCCAAAGCCAACAGAAAGACAGCCAGAGCCCAGTCCAAGAGGCTGAGAAAGTTAAACTGCTGTAGCCAAGCCCATAAGGCCGCCAGCATGGCGAAAAACCCCGTTCACGCTCCCCTCATTGCGGACCTTCTGCCTGGTGCCGTTCTGCACCTCAGAACCCCTGTTGGACTGCGGCCCCCAGACCAGCCTACCACTCACCTCCTGGCTGTCTTCCAGTCTTTCTCGCATGAGGTGCGTTGGCTGCGGTCGGCGCTGCCAGGAAAGGCTGTGCCTCTACTGACCAGATGGGTATGGGCAAACTTCCCCTTCAACGCAGCAACCGCTCTGGCAAGACATCTTGACGGATTAAGTCGGCATAAGTTTCTCGCCGCACAATCAACTGGGCCTCTCCCTCGTTGACCAGCACCGCGGCTGGCCGAGGGAAGCGATTGTAATTGGAAGCCATGCTGTAGTTGTAGGCCCCCGTCGCCAAAACCACCAACACTTCTCCTGCCATTGGGGCGGGCAGAAGCACATCCTTCAACAGCACATCCCCCGACTCGCAGTGCTTGCCGGCCACCGTTACCCGCTGCGTGGCCTCTGCCTCTGGTCGGTTGGCCAGAAGGGCGGTATAGCGGGCTTGATAGGTGATCGGGCGCGGGTTGTCGGACATACCACCGTCGATGGTGATGTAGGTGCGTCCCTGGGGCAGGTCATCGCTGGGAGGGATCCGCTTTTGCCCTCCCAGGGTGTAGGCGGTCACGGCAGCCGGCCCAATCACAGATCGTCCAGGCTCGCAGAGCACCTTGGGCAAAGGGATCCCGGACTGGGCAAAGGCTTGTTGCACCGCCGTTGCCACAGTTTCCACCCACTCCGGGATGGAGGGGGGATCATCGGATTCGATATAGCGGATCCCCAGGCCCCCACCCACATTCAACTCTTGTAGGGGCAACCCTCTGCCCAGCCCTTGCCGCCAGATCTGGGCCAGCACCCCCGCCAGGTCGCGGTGGCCCTGTAGATCAAAAATCTGTGACCCAATGTGGGCATGGAGCCCAACGCACTGCAGTTGGGGATGGGCTGCCAAAAAGTCAAACACCTCCGGCAGTTGCCATTGGCCGATGCCGAATTTGCTGTCGGTTTGTCCGGTGCGGATGTACTCGTGGGTGTGGACGTCAATACCAGGGTTAACCCGCAGGAGCAGCCGCGCTGGCCGTGCGGGCGTGGTCAGGGCCGACACCTGCTGCAGTTCGTACAGGCTATCGACCACCAAAGTACAGCCCGTCTCCAGGGCCAAGTTCAGCTCGTCGAGAGACTTGGCGTTGCCGTGCAGATAGAGATCTTCACCTTTGGCCCCCGCCTGCAGGGCCGTGTACAGCTCCCCGCCAGAAGCCACATCCAACCCCAGCCCTTCTTGCAGCGCCAATGCACAGATGGCCAGGCAATTCCAGGCTTTCGTGGCGTACAAAACCCGGGATCCCCCGGCGTAGCAGCGGGCCCAGGTGTCGCGGTAAAGCTGGCAGGCGCGGCGCAGCGTCCATTCGTCCAGGATGTAGAGAGGGGATCCAAACTGGCGCACCAGCTCCACCACGTCGCACCCCCCAATTTCCAAGTGCCCCCGGCTGTTGATACGGCTGGTCAAGGGGCGCAAAGACTGGTTGGGGGAAAGGGTCTGCTCTGGATGGGTGGGAGTGCCGAGGGTCGAAATCATGGTCAGGAGTCAGAAAACTGTCTTAAACGATATCAAGTTCCTTATTCAGTTTGTCTTGAAAAATTCAGTTTGTCTTGAAAAGTGCCCAGCCCTAACCCGATCCCTTTATACCCAGCTCTGGGGCTGCCTCGTTCCGCTTCGACTCTGACTCCTCGGTTTTGAGATGGCTGACAATTGGCACAGTGGGAGTGTGTCTGACTTACGCAACACCTTCTGCTATGATGAAAGACCGGTGTCAACGGGTCGATGCCCGAGGGGTTAAAGGGGGCGGACTGTAAATCCGCTGGCTTACGCCTACGTTGGTTCGAATCCAACTCGGCCCACCATCGGCTTTGCCCACGTGGCTCAGTGGTAGAGCACCCCCTTGGTAAGGGGGAGGTCACGAGTTCGATCCTCGTCGTGGGCTTGGCGCTCTGAAGATGATCCCAGCCGCTGGCGCCAGAAGAGCTATGGCCCGAACAACTGGGGAGATGACAAGAATCCTCCCCCTCGAGGGCGGGGAGTATGTCAAAATGCGGCAAGAACCCTCGAGTGGTCGCGATGATCCCACCGGATGGATCCCCCCTTGCTTCTGTTCCTGCCTGGCATAGCCTCACCCTCGCCGCTGCCATCCAGAAGTTGCAGACCGATCCCGATCGCGGCCTCACCACTCAGCAGGTGATCCAGAGGCAGCGGCAATATGGCCCCAATGAGCTGATCACCACTTCTGGCCGTAGCTCCTGGCAAGTCCTGCTGGATCAATTCCGCAACATCATGCTGCTGATGCTGATCGCCGTAGCGGCGATCTCAGCCACTTTGGACTTGCAAGAAGGCGAGTTTCCCAAAGATGCCCTGGCCATTTTGTTGATCGTTGGCCTTAACGGTGGCCTGGGCTATTTGCAAGAAAGTCGGGCGGAAAAAGCGCTGGCGGCCCTGAAAAAACTGGCCTCCCCTACCGTGCGGGTGGAGCGGGATGGCCTGTGGCAAGAAGTTCCAGCCAGCCAACTGGTGCCGGGGGATCGCGTGCTGCTGGAAGCCGGGGTACAGATCCCAGCCGATGGGCGCTTGGCCGAGGCCGTGAACCTGCAGGTGCGGGAAGCAGCTTTGACCGGAGAAGCCACCCCTGTAACCAAACAGGCAGATTGCGTACTCCCGCCGGACATCGAGCTGGGGGAACGGCGCAACATGGCCTTCATGGGCACCGAAGTGATTCAGGGGCGAGGGATCCTCTTGGTTACTGCCACCGGCATGAACACGGAGCTGGGCAAGGTGGCGAAGCTGCTGCAAACGGTGGAAAACGAGCCCACTCCCCTGCAGCGGCGCATGAGCCAACTGGGCAATGTGCTGGTGTCGGGATCCCTGGCTTTGGTGGCCTTGGTGGTGGGGATAGGGTTGCTGCAAGCCGGGAGTATGGCCCCTTTCACCTCGCTTCTGGAAACCTCCTTGAGCATGGCCGTGGCCGTGGTACCAGAGGGGCTGCCCGCGGTTATCACTGTCACCCTGGCCATTGGCACCCAACGCATGGTGCGCCGCCACGCCCTCATCCGCCGCCTGCCGGCAGTAGAGACCCTGGGATCCGTGACCACCATCTGCTCCGACAAAACCGGCACCCTCACGGAAAACAAAATGGTGGTGACCGACATCGTTACCCCCGACCGCCATTACCACGTCAGCGGCAGCGGTTACATTCCCAAGGGATCCTTCTACTGCGGCGGCCAGCCCATAGATCCCGGGAGCGCCCCGGATCTGCAGGCCATCTTGCGGGCCGTGGTGTTCTGCAACGATGCCCTGTTGCAGGCCAGCCTCCAACCCGTTGCCGGTCGCAACCCACGGTCTGCAGTTTCTTCTCCCCCTTCAACGCCCACCTGGTCCATCCTGGGGGATCCCACCGAGGCTGCCCTGCTGGTGGCAGCCGCCAAGGCCAACCTCCACAAAGGCTCTTTACAGGAGCGCTACCCACGGGTGCAGGAGCTTCCCTTCAGCTCGGAACGAAAACGCATGAGCGTGGTGATCCAAGAAAACGGCGGCTACTGCGTCTACACCAAGGGATCCCCAGAGCTGGTGCTGGAGCGGTGTGATCGTATCCAGAAAGGGGGCACTTGGCAGGAGCTGTCGGAAACCGATCGCCAAGCCATCCTCGGCACCAACAACCGCCTGGCCGCCCAAGGTATCCGGGTTCTGGGGGTAGCCACCCAGAGGCTAGAGCGGATCCCGGACAACGGGGAAGAGGTGGAGCACAACCTGGTTTGGCTGGGCTTGGTGGGGATGCACGATGCTCCGCGACCAGAGGCACGAGAGGCCGTGGCCCGCTGCCGAGAAGCCGGGATCCGCACGTTGATGATTACCGGCGACCACCAACTGACAGCTGTTGCCATTGCCCGCCAGCTGGGCATTCTCGAGTCGGAGGATCAGGCGATTGACGGGCGTACCCTCTCCCGCTTGAGTTTCGAGGAGCTGCTGCAAACGGTACAAACCGTCAGGGTCTATGCCCGCGTCGCCCCCGAACACAAGCTGCGCATTGTGCAAGCCCTGCAAAAGCAAAACGAGTTTGTGGCCATGACCGGGGATGGGGTTAACGACGCGCCTGCTCTGCGCCAGGCGGATATCGGCATCGCCATGGGCATCACGGGCACCGATGTGAGCAAAGAGGCCAGCGACATGGTGCTGCTGGACGACAACTTCGCCACCATCGTGGCCGCCATTGAAGAAGGGCGAGTGGTCTACAGCAACATCCGCCGCTTTGTGAAATACATTTTGGGCAGCAACATTGGTGAGGTGCTGACAGTGGCTGCCGCCCCCATCCTGGGCTTGGGGGATGTGCCGCTGACACCCCTACAGATCTTGTGGATGAACTTGGTGACCGATGGCCTGCCCGCTCTGGCCTTGGCTTTGGAACCGGCGGAGCCAGGGGTGATGCAGCGCCCCCCCTTCAACCCCAAAGAGAGCATCTTCGCCCAGGGGCTGGGAGCCTACATGGTGCGCATCGGCGTGGTCTTCGCCATCTCCACAATCCTCATGATGGCCATTGTGGAAGCCTACATCCCCCACTGGCGCACGATGGTCCTCACCACCCTGTGTATCGCCCAGATGGGCCATGCGCTGGCCGTGCGCTCCAACGAGAAGCTCACCATCGAGACCAACCCTTTTTCCAACCCCTACCTGCTGGGCGCGGTCCTGACCACTCTGCTCTTGCAATTGGCTCTGCTCTATGTGCCTTTCTTGCGCAGCTTCTTTGGCACAGAGGAGCTAACCCGCACTGAACTTTTGATCTGCTTGGGCTCTAGCACCGTGGTTATGGTCTGGGTGGAGTTGGAAAAACTCTATTGCCGCTGGCGCAAGGGATCCCGCTGAATCTTCACAATTATTTTTCACAATAAAGCATCTTCACAATAAAGAGTCTCTCTCCCTACTGCACCCAGAAACAAAGCTTTGAGCCAAGACTCATTTCCCCAAAAAGCCACTCTTGAGGAATCCTGCCCATTACATAGAGGCCATTTCCGCAAGTTAGCTGAGCTTCCCCTTTTGACCTCCAAGATAAGCTGGAAAGACTTGCTGGGATACTGTGGAAAGGGGGCAGGAATCTCTGGGTTCTATGCACAGAGAGCTATGGGCGGTAGGGAAAACGGTGGGCCTGGTGGATCCCTCTGGCCTTGCCTTTTGGCTGCTGGGATCCCTCTTCTTGGCTCTCCTGCTGCTTGGCGTCAGCCTGGGGGAAAGTCAGCCGCTTTCTGTCTTCAGAGGGATCCTGGGATCCCTTTCTCGAAGATTTCCCTTCCAACCTCCTAGAGGCACCCCCAGCCCAGAGGCTCGTTTTCGGGCAGCCTTGGAAGCCAGCTTGGATGCTATTTACCTGCTGGAGGCGGTGCGGGATCCCGTTACCCGCGAGATCCGCGACTTTGTCTTTGTGGATGTCAACGCCAAGGGGGAAGAGCTCATTTCCCTCCAGCGCCGGCAGATCATCGGCCAGCGGCTGTGCGAGCTGCTGCCCATCAACCGCTGGGGGGGCTTTTTTGAGAAATACAAGCGAGTGGTGGAAACCGGCATTCCTCTGGAAGAGGAGTTCCCCATTTCGGGGCAGCCGGGCTTGAAGGCCAGTTGGATCCATCACCAAGTGGTGCCGGTGGGAGACGGGATCCTCATCACCAGCCGCGACATCAGCGAGCGGGTCAAGATGGAGCGGGCTCTACAGGAAAGCGAGTCTCGCTACCGCGCCCTCTACGAGGCCATTCCCGACTTGATTTTTGAGCTCAGCGCCGAGGGAGTCATTCTTCACTGCAAGCCTTCCCCTTACGTTCCCACCCGACATCCGCCTGAGTTTTACGTGGGTCGCCGCGCCCAAGACGTGTTTACTGGCTCGCTGAAAGAGCAGTATCCATCTCTGGCGGAGGGGGCCTTGGTCAGCCAGACGCCGCAGTACCTAGAGTACGAAGTTGAGATTGAGCCGGGGATCCGCTGCTATCGGAGAGCCTGCGTTGTCGCTCACGGGAGAGACAAAGTTTACATCCTGGTGCGAGATATCACCGAGCGGAAACAGGCGGAGTTGGCCCTTAGAGAAATGGAAGCCACCCAGCGGGCCATTCTCCAAGCCATCCCCGACCTTATTGTTCGCCTGAATCGCCAGGGCATCTGCCTGAGCTTTATTTCCGGAGGCGATGTCCATCTTGACTGCCCAGCAGAGCGCCACTTAGGTCGATCCCTCCAGGAGATTCTGCCGCCAGCGCTGGCCGAGCAGCGGCTTTTCTATGTTCAGCAGGCTCTGGCCACCCAAACCCAACAGCGCTACGAGTACAGCATTGAAGTTCAAGGGGAGGTACGCTACGAAGAGGCCCGCATTGTCCCTCTCAACAGCCAGGAAGTCCTGGCAATCGTGCGGGATATTACAGAAGCCAAGCAGGCAGAGCTGGCCTTGAAAGCCGCTGAACAGGTGCAGCGAGCCATTCTAGAAGCCATTCCCGACTTGATCTTTCGCCTGGATAGCCAGGGCATTTGCTTGAGCTTTGTCTGGGGGGGCGAGGTTGTTCCCTATAGCTCACCCGACACCTACGTGGGCCGATCCCTGCAGGAGCTTTTGCCACCGGAGTTGGCCGAGCGGCGGCTTTTCTTTGTTCAGCAGGCTATAGCTACCCAGACGCGGCAGCGCTACGACCAAAGCATCGAGATTCAAGGAGAGACCCGCCACGAAGAGGTGCGCATTGTGCCCCTCAACCCCCAAGAGGTGGTGGTGATCGTCCGCGATGTAACCGACAGGGTGCGATCCCAGCAGGCCGTCCAGGAAAGCGAGCAGAAGTTCCGGGCGCTGTTTGAGAATGCCGCTGTGGCCATCCTCATCCGCCATGCAGAGACGAGCGAGATCCTGGAGGCCAACTCCCAAGCCATTTCGGCCTATGGCTTCTCCAGCCTGGAGGAGCTGCGAGCCTTCGACGCTTGCGAGCAGTCTCCCTATCGCCAGGCTCTTCGGGGCGGGGAGTTCTCGCTGCAGTCCTACTTGGAGCAGGCCCGCCAGCAGGGATCCGCCCGCTTTGAGTGGCAATGGCAGCGGCAGGATGGCCGAGTTGTCTGGGAAGACGTGTTTGTGCAGCCCCTTGTCCTGCGCGGGATCCCGTGTTGGGTATTTACCGCAGTAGACATCACTGCCCGCAAGTCGGCAGAAGCGGAGCTGGAGCAGTTTTTCTCGGTGGCTCTGGATTTGCTCTGCATTGCCGATGCCCAAGGGTACTTTCGCCGTCTCAACCGCGCCTGGGAGACCACCCTGGGCTATTCCCTGCAGGAGCTCCAGAGCCGACCGTTTTTGGAGTGGGTTCATCCGGACGACCTCCCCGCCACGCAGGCCGCCATGCAGCAGCTTGTCGAAGAGAAACGGCTGGATCACTTCGTCAACCGCTACCGCACCCAGGACGGCAGCTATCGTTTCATCGAGTGGCGAGCCTTTTTGGCCGGATCCCTGATCTACGCCGCCGGGCGGGATATCACCCTAGCCAAGCTGGCAGAAGAGCAGATGAAAGCAGCTAAGGAAGCTGCCGAAGCCGCCAGCCGCGCCAAGAGCGAGTTCCTGGCCACCATCAGCCACGAGATCCGCACCCCCATCAACGCCATTTTGGGGATGACCAGTCTACTCCTGGACACCTCCTTGGATCCGCAGCAGCAGGATTGGGTACAGACCATCCGCTATGGAGGCGAGGTGCTGCTGAACCTAATCAACGACATCCTCGATTTCTCCAAGATCGAGTCCCAAAAACTGGAACTGGAGGAAATACCCTTTTCCTTGCCGCAGTTAGTGGAAGAGCTGCTGGATTTGATGGCCGCCCAAGCCCAGAGCAAGGATCTGGAACTGGTGGCTTGGGTGGATCCCAGCCTGCCGCCAACCTTGATAGGGGATCCCAACCGGCTGCGCCAAATCCTGGCCAATCTGCTCAGCAACGCCATCAAGTTCACCCCCCAGGGAGAGGTGGTGGTGACCGTCGAGGCCGGGGAGAGGGATCCCGAAAAGCAGTGGGTAAGCGTTCAGGTGCAAGATACCGGCATTGGCATTCCCCCCGAAAAATTGGATCGCCTCTTTAAGCCCTTCAGCCAGGTGGATAGCTCCATCAGCCGCCAGTTTGGGGGCACCGGCCTGGGCTTGGCCATCAGCCAGCGTCTCTGCCAGCTCATGGGGGGAGCAATCGGGGTGGAAAGTCAGCCGGGCCAGGGATCCACTTTTCGCTTTCGCATCCCCCTAAAGAGGCCAGACCAGGAGCTGTTGCCAACCGCCGCACCGGATCCGTGCTTGGCCGGCAAGCGGGTTTTGCTGGTGGAAGACAACGCCAGTCAACGGCAGTTGCTATCCCGACTGCTGAGCGCTTGGGGCATGGAGGTAACCTGTTGTGCCTTGGCGGCAGAAGCCCAGGCTGCAGTTAGAACTCGTCCTTTTGACCTGGCCCTTCTGGATGCCACCCTGCCAGACCGGGATGGCTTGACCCTGGCGGCTGACCTGCAGACAGCGCAACCCCGCCTGTTACCGCTAGTGCTGACGGGGCGCAACTTCATCTCCACAGCAGACCCTCTCCCCACTTTGGCCAAGCCGGTCAAAGCCTCCCAACTGCGGAAGCTGCTGCTGGGGCTTGTGGGAGAAAAAGCTCCTTCCTCCTTATCTTCCTCTCCCGCCGCTCCTCCCTCCATTTGGGACGCGACCCTGGCCAGCCGCTACCCGCTTCAGATCCTGGTGGCAGAGGATAACCCGGTTAACCAGAAGGTGATTCGCCTCATGCTGGAGCGATTGGGCTACCGGCCCGACATAGTCGGCAACGGTCTGGAAGCCGTCCAAGCTCTGCGCCTGCGACCCTACGATCTGGTGTTGATGGATATGCAAATGCCGGAGCTGGATGGTCTTGCGGCCACCCGTCGCATCCGCGCTGAACTGCCTCCTGAGCGCCAGCCTCGCATTGTTGTCCTCACGGCCAATGTGTTTTCGGAAGGCCGTGCTGCTGCCCAAGCTGCTGGGGTAGATGGCTATCTAACCAAACCCTTGGAGCCAGCCGCCCTAGTCCGGGTTCTTCAGGGATCCCTTCCCCTTCCCATCCCGGCCAGCCAGGGAGAGGATCCGCCCCTCGACCCCGTTATCCTCGCCCAGATGCGGGCAGTCTTCAGCTCTCCAGAAGCCTGGCAGGAGATGATCCAAACCTACCGGCAGGACAGCGAAGCTCTATTGGGATCCCTGCGGCAGGCCCTAGAGCAGCGGGATCCCCAAGCCATTGCTCGGTTGGCCCACCGCCTCAAAGGCGGCAGCAGCACCCTGGGCGCCAAACGTCTGGCCGAGCTGTGTCAGCAGTTGGAAAAGCTGGTTCATGCCGAGCCAGCCAGTTCTGTAAAATGGGATACTATAGAGCAAGCCCTGCAGAAGCTGGAGGTGGCATATCGGCAAGTTATCCTTAGTCTCTGAGTGCAGAGCCTTTCTCCCTCTCCTCTCAATGCCTATGCTGAGGCCTAATCCCCATCCTCCGCCCAGCTCGCCAGCGGTTCCTGAGGCCCAGGCGGGATCCCCCTCGCCTGAAAAGAAGCCGTTGGTGTTGGTGGTGGACGATGAGCCCAGCCAGCGACTCTTGGTTCGCTACGCCCTTGAGCGAGAAGGCTACCAAGTCCTGGAAGCCAGCAGCGGCGAAGTCTGTCTGCAGCTAGCCGCTCAACACCCAGTGGATATGGTCTTGCTGGATGCGGTCATGCCGGATGTGGATGGGTTTGAGTGCTGTCGCCGCCTCCATGCTCAAAACTCGGATCTGCCCATTCTCATCGTCACGGCGCTGGAAGATGAGTCCTGCGTGGATGAAGCCTTTGCTGCCGGGGCCAGCGATTACATTTCCAAACCCATTCGCTGGTCGGTTTTGAAGCGGCGCATCCGCCACCTGATCCAGGCCAGCCAAGCCCAACGCCACCTGCGGGAACTTAACCAAGCCCTAGAAGCCAAGGTGCAAGAACGCACTGCCCAGTTGGCCTGCCAGGTACAGGACTTGCAGCAGCTCAGCCGCCTTAAGGATAGCTTTCTGGCCAGCGTTTCCCACGAGCTGCGCACTCCCCTCACCAAGATCAAGTTGGCCCTGGAGCTATTGGGCCGCTCCCCTCTAGACGAGAAGCAGCGCCAATACCACCGCATTGCCCTGGAAGAATGTCAAGCTGAAATCGAGCTAATCAACAGATTGCTGGATCTGCAGAGCCTAGAAGCCAAAGAGTTGAGCTCTGCGGCTGCCGCCATCGATCTCCACAGCCTTTGCACAAGCCTGCTCGACGGGGTGCGAGAACGGGCTCAAGCCCGGCAACTGAAGCTGGAGATGGCGGAGCTGACCTCACTTCCCGCAGTGCTCTACAGCTACCCGCAGCAGCTAACCCTGATCCTGAAGGAACTGCTGGAAAATGCCTGTAAGTTCACCCAGCCGGGCGGAACCCTCCGCTTAGAGGGGCAAGCCTTTCCCGGTGGGGTTGAGTTAAGAGTCGGCAATACCGCCCAAATCGAGCCTGAACACCTGCCCCACCTTTTCGAACGCTTTTACCGTGTGCCTTCTGAGGATCCCTGGGCGCAGCCGGGCAGCGGCCTTGGACTGGCCTTGGTGAAGCAGTGGGTGGAGTATCTGCAGGGCCAAATCCGGGTCACCAGCCAGAAGGGATGGACTTGGTTTGTCCTTTGGCTGCCCAGCCTAGAGCCCTCCAACCGTTGACGCCCAAAGGCGGGTGGGAGGCAGCGATTGAGACTTTAGTGACCAACGACAGCAGCAGTCTCAGCAGTGGCAAAGGAGGTGCCACACCCACAGCTAGCTATTGCATTGGGGTTCCTGAAGCGGAAACCGCCCCCCAGCAGATCCTCGGAAAAGTCGACGGTGGTGCCGCTGATCAAGGTCATGCTCAAGGGATCCACTGCCACCTGGATATCCCCAAAGTCGAAGGTATGATCGTCAGGGTTGGCCCGAGACTCGAAGTTCATTACGTAAGAGAGGCCAGAGCAGCCGCTCGGCTTGACCCCTAGACGCAGGATGGGCTGGGATCCCTCTTTTTCGTACTTGCTGCGCAGGCGCTTCAACTCTTGGATGGCGCTATCGGTCAGGGTGATCATGACGAGAAGGCTCAAGGGTACGTTCTACTCCCCATCCTATCAAGGGTTTTTTCTCGGCCAGCGAGAGCATGACTCTAGTCAATAATAAGCTCAACTATACTGAAAATAATGTATAATATGTTCAGTACGGATTACTACCAGTTGATCTTTCTGTT
>NZ_JBSSCC010000053.1:0-13693 GCF_054059455.1 Thermostichus sp. MS-CIW-23
GTCGGAAGCAGGAACCCGCCGAGACGACTGCGCAAGGAGCCATCCATGCGTAGCGTGGTAGGAATCTCCGGCCTTCAGGCCGGGGAGGATGTCAATGCTTGTTTCCCGTACTGCTCAGCCACAGCCTCTGGCCGTTCCTGGAACGCACTACGCGCCCACCAGTAGCAAGCGCACCGTCTTGGCATGTAGCTGGCGCTGCTTTCTGACCGCTATCTTGGAGGTCTGAAACTTGAGCAGCAAGACAATAAACCAAGACAATAAACAATGTCAAATAATGTCAAAGAAAATGTCAAAGAATAAATGTCAAAGTTGTCCACCCAGAACCTGGCCGCCTTGGCGCTCATCCCGCAAGTCTTGAATGGGCCAACGCAAACAATGACTGCCACTTTCTGGTTTGGTACGGGACTGCCTTCGCCCAATCTGGTAGAGAAGGCAAGATGTGGTGAGTAGCTACTTGCATCCAGGTGGACGCTCGCCTTCTAAAGACTTCCTAGGGTGCGGTTATAAACAAACCGAGCTGTTCCCAACCACTGCTGCAGCGTCTGTCGCTGTTGTGCTGTCGGATACATCTCGTCCCCCAATCTTTTTGCCGGCGCCGGAGATGGAAACTTGCCGGTTGTCTCACCGCCATTTGGAATGGCCAACTGCAAGCCCAAAATCTGGGGGCGCGCAGGGAGGCCGAGACCTCCCTGCTTGTATACTTCTCTTGCGGCTGAGCTGAGCTCGAGGCCAAGCATGATCCCACCGCAAACTGCTATTCCCCAAGGGGCTGAGATCCTCTGCATCGGCACAGAATTGCTTTTGGGAGAGATCACCAATACCAATGCCCAGTACTTGGCAGCCGAGTTGGCGCAACTGGGGATCCCCCACTATTACCAAACGGTGGTGGGGGATAACGAGGCCCGCATTCACCACGCGCTGGAGGTGGCCTGTGGTCGTTCCAGCTTGATTCTGATCACCGGGGGTTTGGGGCCGACGCCGGACGATCTCACCCATGAGGCGCTGGCTTCCTTTTTTGGGGCGGAGATGGTGGAGCACCCCCAAGTGTGGGAAGAGATCCTGCAAAAGTACGGGCAGCGGGGCCTTGTGCCCTCGCCGAGCAATCGCAAGCAGGCTTTTCTGCCCCGGGGAGCGAGGGTGTTGCCCAACCCGCTTGGCAGCGCCTGTGGCCTCATCTGGCAGCCCCGGCCCGACCTGCACATTCTCACCTTCCCTGGGGTGCCGCGGGAGATGCAACACATGTGGCGGGAGACCGCCGTGCCTTATCTGCGCTCCATCGGCTGGGGAAAAGAGGTGTTCTACAGCCGGGTACTGCGCTATTGGGGCATTCCCGAATCGACGCTGGCCGAACGGCTGGGATCCCTGTTGGCGGGGGAAAACCCTACGGTGGCTCCCTACGCCAGCCAGGGGGAGGTACGCCTGCGGGTTACCGGACGTGCTCCCAGTCGTGAAGAGGCCCAAGCCTTGATCGCCCCGGTGGTGGAGCAGATTTTACAGATTTCTGGAGAAGACTACTTCGGCAGCGATGACGCCACCTTGGCCGGTGTGGTGGGGGAGCTGTTGCTGCAACGGGGTCAAACTCTGGCGGTGGCAGAATCCTGCACCGGCGGGCTGCTGGGGCAGTTGGTGACCGGGATCCCGGGCAGCTCCCGCTATTTTGTGGGGGGGATCGTGGCCTACGACAACCGCATCAAGGAGCAGCTTTTACAGGTGAATCCGGAAACCCTGCGACAGCACGGGGCCGTGAGCGAGGCGGTGGCCGCCCAAATGGCGCTGGGGGCCAAGCAAGTCCTGGGCTCCAACTGGGCCTTGAGCATCACCGGCATTGCCGGGCCAGAGGGAGGCACCGCCACCAAGCCAGTCGGTCTTGTGTATCTGGGTTTGGCGGATCCGCAAGGGAAGGTGGAAGTACACGAGTACCGGTTTGGCAGCCTGCGCGGCAGAGAGGGGGTGCGTTGGTGGAGCGCCCAGACGGCTCTGGATCGCTTGCGGCGGCGCTTGCTCTGCTACCCCCTTTAGGGGGGATCCAGTCTCTCGGGGTTGGATCCCTGAGTAAGCTGGGGGAGCAGATGGATCCAACCGATCTCCAGAAGCAGACCCTACCAGGCAAGGAGCAAGCCGATGATCCCCGATGCCGTCCAGGCGGGCAAGGAAGCCCTGCGGCAGGGCCGCCTGCAAGAGGCCATCCAACTTTTTGAAGGCTACCTGGCCCAATCCCGTCAGCAGGACAAAGCATTAGGGATCCCGGCAGACTCATCTGACGGCGAAGCCCTGGAAGCCCAAATGAACCTGGTGCGGGCCTACCACCAGTTGGGCCAGACGGAGAAGGCACGGTCCCTCTGCCTAGAGCTGCTGCAACACCCCAACCCCCAGGCGCAAGGCTGGGCCAAGAAGATCTTGCTTCGCCTGCCCACTGCAACAGAGTCCCTGGCTGCTCCGTCCGCCAAACCTGTCGAACCGCGTTCTGCTCCCCCAGAGGAGCCGTCTCCTGGAGCGGGATCCCTGTCCACCCGTCAACGGGCCGCCCAACTGGGTATGAAGATCCCCCTGCCGGAGCGGGCCGGCCCCCTGCATTGGGCCAAGTGGGGATCCCTGGGGGTGGGCATTGTCTTCCTTTGGTGGCTGAGCTTTGTGTTGGTAGGCAGCCATCTGGATTTTGGCCGGCTGAGTTTTCCGCGGCAGCTTTGGTTTTTGCAGGGGTTGCTGCCCTGGCTGCGCAATGGCCTGCGGTGGTTGGTGGCCGGCAGCCTGGCGGTCAACTTTGGAGTAGGCCTTCTCTTTTTTGCCCCCTGGCTGATGGATCAGCTCCACCAACGGCTGCACAAGTTGCGTTGGGCCAGGCTTGGCGAAATCGAACGCCACAGCCCCGAAACGGCGCGCCTGCTGCAGCGCATCTGTGCCCAAAACCAGCTAAAACAGCCCCGACTGGGGGTGATCCCGGATGCTGGGCCGCTGGCCTTTGTTTACGGCACTTTTTCTGATGGCTGCCGCATTGTGGTCACCCAAGCCCTGTTGCAGCAGCTTTCTGAGGATGAGATTGCCGCCGTCTACGCCCAGGCCCTGGGGCGAATTGTTAATGGAGATATCCTGGTCATGACCCTGCTGGGATCCCCGATTCAACTGGTTTACCTGGCCCTAGAGCAGGTGAGCCAACTGGGAAGCAAACGGCGGGATCTCATCGGGCATGTGGCCCCGCTGCTCTACCTCATCTACACGGTGCTCTCCTACCCGCTGTTTTTCCTCTCCCGCCTGGGCACCTACCATGCCGACCATTTTGCTGTAGAGGCGACTGGCAACCCGAACGGGCTGATTGCTGCTCTGCTCAAATCGGCTGCCGGCTTACAAGAGGCCCACAAAAACGACCGCCGACCTTCCTCGCTGTTGCACTGCACCCGCCTGTTCAGCTTTTTGGACTTCAAAACCATCGCCGCTGCCAGTGCTGCCGCCCGCCTCCAGGATCCCTCCCAAGCTGGCCAAGTCTTTCTTTGGGATCAAATCAACCCTTGGGCCCGCTGGATGCAGGTCAATTCCAGCCATCCGCTGCCGGGGCACCGCTTCAAGGTCTTGGCGGGATATGGAGAGCGGCTGCGCCTCCTGCCGGAGCTGAGCCTGGGATCCGGGTCCAAATTGGATGTGGCCCGCCTGCAAAGCCGGTTTTGGCTGGATCTGGCCATCTACGCAGCCGAAGTGGTCGGGATCCTCATTGGCTGGCTGGTGGGGCTGATCCTCTACCTGCTGCTGCAAAACCGTCTCGATCCCAAGGTGATCGCGGCAGCAGCGGTGGTGGGCTACGGGGTGGGCTTGTGGGCCAAAGCGGGGTTGATGTACGGGGGATCCCTGCCGGCAAGGCCGACGGATGTGCTCAGCTTGCTGGCGGATCCCGACGCGGATCCCTGCCGCGGACAATGGGTGGAGCTGGAGGGGGAGTTGGTGGGACTGGGCCCCTCCGGCTATCAACTGGGGGCAGAGCTGAAGCTGCAAGAGGCCACAGGGCTGATCCCGGTGCGCTTCACCTCCCCTCTGGGCCCGGTGGGCAATGTCTTTTCCGGCCTGAAGCGGATCCGCGCCCTGGTGGGCCGGCGCGTCAAAGTGGTGGGCTGGTTCCGCCGCGGCAATACTGCTTGGGTGGATCTGGCCTACGTCCAGGTGGGATCCAATAAGCTGCACAGCCGACCGCGCCTTTGGCTGGTTGTGTTCGGCTTGGGAGTCATCCTGCTGGGGATTTGGGGGGCGTTCTATTTCCCCAACTTGGCCTCTTACCTGCGGCGGTGGTGAGCCAGGCTGATACATTTACGCTGAACACTGCTGAACATCACTGTTCAACTGTGCAGCGATAGCATTCTGTTTGTTTCCAACCAGAATGGCGGTATCCCGCAAAGCTTTGAGTAGAATACCCAAAGCGCAGTTTCCGTGTCGTCTTACTACCAATTTTCTGCTTTGCTTTGGCTACCATGTTGGCAGACTCGAAAGTAAACAGAAAGATCAACTGGTAGTAATCCGTACTGAGCATATTATACATTATTTTCAGTATAGTTGAGCTTATTATTGACTAGAGTCATGCTCTCTTCCAGTTGGCTGAGAAAACTAGCGGCGAGAGGGCGTTAACTGTGCCTTGCGCAGGCGCACCGACTGGGGCGTGATCTCCACCAGCTCATCCTCGCCGATGTATTCCAAAGCCCGCTCCAGGGTCATCTCCACCGGCGCTTGCAAGTGCACCAGCTCCTCCCCGCCCGCAGCCCGGTGGTTGGTCAGTTGCTTGGTCTTGCAGACGTTCAGCTCCAAGTCTTGGGGACGGTTGTGCTCGCCCACGATCATGCCCTTGTAAACGCGGGTACCTGGCGTAATAAAGAATACACCTCGATCTTCCGCATTCTTGAGGGCATAGGTAGTGGCCACCCCTTCTTCAAAAGCGATCAGCACCCCGTTGCGGCGCATTTCCATCTCAGAAGTCAGGGGACGGTATTCCAAAAAGCTGTGGCTCATGATCCCCTCGCCGCGGGTGATGCGGATAAACTCCCCCCGAAAGCCGATCAGCCCTCGCGCCGGAATGACAAACTCCAACTGGGCCCGACCATCGGATCCCACCATCATGTTCTGCATTTCTCCCCGCCGTTGCCCCAGCCGCTCGATGCAGGCCCCCACCGTCGCTTCCGGCACATCCAGCACCAAACACTCGTAGGGCTCATAGGGCTGGCCGTTGACCTCGCGGAAAATCACCTTCGGTTGCCCCACCTGAAACTCATAGCCTTCCCGCCGCATGGTTTCTAGCAGGATGCCCAGGTGCAGCTCGCCTCGCCCCGACACCAAAAAGCGATCCGGCGAGTCGGTTTCTTCCACCCGCAGCGCCACGTTGGTTTCCAGCTCCCGCATCAGGCGCTCCCGCAGTTGCCGCGAAGTTACAAAAGTACCCTCTTGCCCGGCGAAGGGGGAGTCGTTGACGCAGATCATCACCTGCAATGTGGGCTCGTCCACTTTGATGAGCGGCAGAGCCTGGGGATTTTCGGGAGAGGTGAGGGTGTGGCCAATGTTGGCCTCGGCAAACCCCGCCACAGCAACAATGTGGCCGGCGGTGGCTTCCGTCAGCTCGATGCGCTGCAGGCCCTGAAAGCCGAACAGCTTGGTTACTTTGCCCTTGGCAATGGATCCATCCTCTTTCACCACTGCCAATGGATCCCCCAGACGGATGGTGCCGTTGTGGATCTTGCCGATCACGATCCGGCCCAGGTATTCCGAATACTCCAGCGTGGTGACCTGCAGCTGCAGGGGCTTGCCGGGATCCCCAATGGGAGGTGGGACATGCTTGAGAATGGCCTCGAAAAGAGGCTTCATATCCAGGGATCCGCTGTACTTCCCTTCCAGAAAGTCTTTGAGATGGGCTTCTTCCAGGGCAAAGCCGCGCAACCCAGAGGCAAATAGATAGGGGAAGTCGCACTGGTCTTCGTCTGCCCCCAGCTCCAAGAACAAATCCAGCACCTTGTCGACGGCTTTGTAGGGCTCGGCGCGAGGCCGATCAATCTTGTTGACCACCACAATTGGGCGCAGGCCCTTCTCCAAGGCTTTGCGCAGCACAAAGCGGGTTTGCGGCATCGGGCCTTCGTTGGCATCCACGATCAACAAGCAGCCCTCCACCATCCCCAGCACCCGCTCCACCTCGCCCCCGAAATCGGCGTGGCCAGGGGTGTCGACGATGTTGATCAAGGTTTCGCCGTAGCGGACGGCTGTGTTTTTGGCCAAGATGGTGATGCCCCGCTCCCGCTCCAGCGTGTTGCAGTCCATCACACAGGTGGGGATGTCTTCCCCCTCCCGAAAGATGCCCGCCTGGCGCAACAGGGCATCCACGAGGGTGGTTTTGCCATGGTCAACGTGGGCAATGATGGCGACGTTGCGGATGGGGAGTGACATAGATAATCAGCCAGGGGAACATTGCCCTATAGGCAGGAGAGCCCTAGGGATCTCTTTACAACTTTAGCGCAAAGAAGCGTTACATCGCTAAACAGTTGAGCGCCCTTGACTCTGGGCTTAGCCCCAGCACTCCCAAGGGGCTATCCCGGCTGTCTCGATATCCAAAGGGATCCCCTACATATCGGCGCCGCGCAGATAGAGCAGCAGGATGACCGCCGGGCCTGCCAAGACAATCAAGGCCAGCAGGGCCAACTGCACAAAAACTTCGTATTGTCCGAACATAATCCCAGATCCTGTGGCTTACGCTTTGTATCCTAAGGGGTGCCCTCCACCCCAGATGGGAGAGCTGTTACAATTCTTCAAGTCATGCGCTCTTCGCCAAGGGATCCCTAGCGCTCCTGCTGGGCTTGAAACACCACTGGATCCAGGTTGAACAGTTCCTGCAAGATCCGCATAGCTGCCCGCCGCGCCTCAATATCCCGTTTGGCCCGCAGTTGCACCATCGGGTCGTGCAGGATCTTGTTGACGATGCCGCGGGTCAAGGCGTCGATCACCTCCAGGTGCTTCTCGGCAAAGTCCTTGCCCAGGCGGGAGAGAGCTTTTTCCATCTCCTGCTCGCGGATGGACTCCACCTTGTGGCGCAGGCTGGAAATGGTGGGCACCGTCTCCAGAGAACGCCACCACTCCATAAATTGATCCACCTCCTCTTCCACTAGGGCCTCGGCAGCCAGAGCCAGCTTTTGCCGTTGGGCGCGGTTTTCTTCCACGACGCGGGAGAGGTGATCCACATTGAACACCTGTACCCCCTTCAGCTTTTCCACGTCGGGATCGATGTTGCGGGGCACAGAGATATCCACCAACAACAGCGGCTGATCTGGCTGCAGCACCCCTGCCAGTTGCTGGTAGTTCAGGATCGGCTGGGTGGCGCCGGTGCTGGTGAAGACCAAGTTGGACTCGGCCACACTGTTCAGCAGCGACTCCCAAGGCAGCACCTGGATCGGCTGCTCAAATTGCTTGGCCAGGGCTTCGGCTCGCTCCAGGGAGCGGTTGACCACCGTGATATCGACTGCCCCTTTGGCCAACAGGTGCTGCACCAACAGACGGGCCATTCTCCCCGCCCCCACCACGGTAACTTTGCCCTGAGAGAGGGATCCCTGCTCTTGCAGAGCCAACTCCACCGCTGCCGAGCTGATGGACATGGCGCCGGTGCCGATCTCCGTTTCGGTACGGACGCGTTTGCCGGCGGTAATGGCCGCCTTAAAGAGGCGATTGAGGATGCGATCCATGCCGTTGCAGGCTTGGCCCAGTTGCTGGGCTTTTTTCACCTGCGAGAGGATCTGCCCTTCTCCCAGCACCAAGCTATCTAGCCCGGCAGCCACCCGCATCAGGTGGGTTACGGCATCTTGGTAGAGAAGGGTAAACAGGTGCGGACGCAGTTGGGGCAAGGGGATCCCTTTCAGCTCAGCCAAGAACTGCATCGTCTGCCGGACACCACTCTCCATTTCTGAGGTGACGATGTAGACCTCCAGCCGGTTACAGGTGCTGAGGATCGCAGCCTCCTCAATGTGGGGGTGGGTGCGAAGCTGCTGGATCGTCTCTCCCACCTCCGCCTCCGCGATGCTGAGGCGCTCCCGAATCTCTACGGGAGCTGTGCGATGGCTAAGACCGACAACCGCGATAAACATGCCTCTCCGTCGTCTGTACAGCAACAGCAAAAGTTATTAAAAACAAAAACTCTGAACAAAAGCAAATATTGTTTCAGAGAGAAAGCAAGAGCTGTGACCGATACGAGGGGATCCCTTGACTCGGTTCCAGCAAGCTTAGGTAACTTTTCTCAGCCTACCTAAACCCTAAGACCAGTATCGAACCGGTTTTGCCGGATTTTGCTGAAGAGTTATTACGTTTTCACGGGTTGGGGCTTGATAGATTTCGTAACTTTCCCAAAAAGGCAAGGGCGACCTCCAGCAGGGGAAAGCCGCCCCGATCTCCGAGGATGTTGGGTAGGGGATCCCTCAGCGCAGTTGCAGGCCGCGGGGCTGCTGGCCATCTTTCATGTGGATGGTGTCCACAAAGCGCACCGTGCGGGATTGGCTGGAAATCACCAAGGTCTCGGTGCGGGCCCCGCCCCCGAAGAAGCGCACCCCGCGCATCAAGTCGCCATCCGTGATCCCGGTGGCAGCAAAGAGGACTTCCTTGCCACTGGCCAGCTCCTCACACTCCCACACCTTGTCCGGATCCTCGATGCCTTTTTCTTTGAGTTCCCGTCGCGTTTCCTCCACGGGTGGCAAGTAGGTGCCTGCCTGAACTACTTCGGGATCGTAGATCAGCCGACCTTGGAAGTGGGCGCCCAAGCACCGCAGAGCAGCTGCCGAGATCACTCCCTCAGGAGCAGCCCCGATCCCCATCAGGGCATGAATGCCGGTGCCGTTGAAGCCCGCCGAGAGAGCCGCCGAGATGTCGCCATCGGTGATCAGCTTCACCCGCGCCCCCGCCTCTCGAATTTGGCGAATCAGATCGAGGTGGCGCTTGCGATCCATGACCACCACCGTCAGATCCGATACCTCCCGATCCAGGCTTTCGGCGATGATCTTGAGATTTTTCTCTGGCGGATAGTCGATGTGCACCTTGCCCTTGGCCTGGGGCGGAGCTGCCAGCTTTTGCATGTAGATGTCCGGGGCGTGGAGAAGGCCGCCTTTCTCGGAGATGGCCAGCACGGCCATGGAGCCATTTTGGCCTTTGGCCACCAGGTTGGTGCCCTCGCAAGGATCCACAGCAATATCGATCTCCACCAGCTCTTCCACACGGCAGAACTGCTCAGCATCCGGGCGGGTACAGATGCCCACTTCTTCGCCGATGTAGAGCATGGGGGCCTCATCGCGGGTTCCTTCCCCGATGACGATGCGACCGCGCATAGGGATCTGGTTTAGTTTTTCCCGCATGGCCTCTACAGCCACCTGATCCGCAGTCTTGTTGTCCCCTTTGCCCATCCAGCGGGCGGCGGCAATGGCAGCCTGCTCCACGACTTCGATGATCTCTAGCCCCAACTTGTTGTCCACGATGTGCCCCCTTGCTGATCTCGGAATGGTGAAGGCCAACTTAAGGATATCTTCAGACTCTTCCCCTCAGTTTACCAGGGCAGGCTTCTCCTCGGGATCCGATTCTCTCAACCCCTATAAGCTGAGAGAACAAATCCCCCAAAGCTAGACAGAAAGAGCGATCCCCGTCTTGGTGGCTCGCTATTGTCGCTTGGGGATCAGGGATGGTAGCCTATTTTAAGGGCAATAAGTTTTTCTTAACGCAATTAAAAAAACGCAATGAAAAGATACGCTTTCGTCAACCGTTCCGGACAGGTTCAGGTGATCCGAACGATCCCCGGCCACTGGGAGCGCACCCTCTTCCCCGGCCAGCAGGCGATTTTTGAGGCGGAGCCGGACGACTATCTGGAAGTCTACAGTTGCTGCTGCTCCACCGCCATCCTGGAAGAGCGCCGCCTCTGTCGCTATCTGGTGGATTCTTCCTCGCCTGAGGTTGACCTCTACCTGTGGTCATCTTCGCAACGGGGAACTCTGGCGGATGCGTTGAATGGTTGACAGGCTCTAGCGGCTGGCTGCCCCATAGGGGCAAGAGGACTGGGTTTGCCCAGGATAACTAGATTGGGGATCGCTTCTCCTGAGGCCGATCCCCGGATTTTTCAGAGGGCGGATGCGGATCTGGAGAAGGGGCATCGGGGGGACGGGTCAGGCAACTGCCCCGCGCAGCATTGCGAAAGGTATCGATGCGCTCCACGCAATTTTGATGGCCGCAATAGGGGCAATACAGGCGATCCCCAGGTTGGGGCTCCACATCGGCCTGGCTCCACCACCGCCGACAGCGGTCACAACAAAAGTGATAGAGGAACTCCAGCGCCACTCTCATGGGATCCCTTGCAGAGCTGAGCCGATCAGCATGGAAAAATGGGCATTATCCGGATCCCGGCAGTTGGGATCCGTCGCTATCTATCGAGTTAAGGCAGAGTCATTATGAGTATGGTATGTTAGGTTTGGTTTACATTTGCACTTTACCGCAAGGAGCGTTGATTGATGTCTCAGGAAGGATGCCTGCGAGTGGGGCAGCCCGCTCCCGATTTTTCCGCCACCGCCGTCTATGACATGGAATTCAAGACGGTGAAGCTCTCCGACTACAGGGGTAAGAAGTATGTGGTGCTGTTCTTCTACCCCTTGGACTTCACCTTTGTCTGCCCAACGGAGATCACGGCCTTCAGCGACCGCTATGACGACTTTGCCAAGCTGGATACCGAGATCCTGGGTGTTTCAGTGGATAGCGAATACTCTCACCTGGCCTGGATTCAAACCGACCGCAAGGCTGGAGGGGTGGGTGAGCTGAGGTATCCTCTGGTCTCTGACCTGAAAAAGGAGATCAGCGCTGCCTACAATGTCCTGGATCCGGAAGCGGGTGTGGCGCTGCGCGGCCTGTTCATCATCGACAAAGAAGGGATCATCCAGCACGCCACCATTAACAACCTGGCCTTTGGCCGCAGTGTGGATGAAACCTTGCGCACCCTGCAAGCTATCCAATACGTGCAATCTCACCCCGATGAAGTTTGCCCGGCCAACTGGCAGCCCGGCCAGAAAACCATGCACCCCGACCCGGTGAAATCCAAGGAGTTCTTCGCGGCGATTGCCAAGTAGGTTGGCCCCTGGGATCCCTGGCTACATATAGGAGATCCCCAGCGCTTCCGGGCGTAGCTTCAGCTCAAGGTGGGCTGGAGCTTTTTTGTCGAAAACAGGCAAGCAAAAGATCCCCCGACCTTGCTAGGGGATCCTGAAACCCAGTAGGGAGCGAAGCTTTGGGGAGTTCAATCCCAGGGTTTCCCGCCGGTGAACTTGTAGGTAATCGGCTCCTTGTTTTTGCCGATGTTGCGATCCACTTTGCCGACGGGCTCGCGGCCTTCGTTGACCTTCTCAGGAAAAACGCCGTCTTTAGGATGCACCAACACAGGCTCTCCACCCGCCGGAATGCGGAAGATCTGGTAGTCGTTGATCTTGTAGTCGGATCTCAACTGGGCACCCAGCGCCAAACACTGCTCTTTGCGGGCAAAGGTGAGAAAGTTTTTGCCTTCCACCATTTCGGCAGCGCCGCCGGTGGGCATTTCAAACACCTGCCCCGGCTTGCCCGTCCAGGTGATGACGTATTTTTCTTCGGTTTCGGCTGCGCTCAACAGCCCTCCGGTGGATCCCCCAAATAGAGGCAGCTTTGCTCCCTGACGAGGATCGCCTTCCATCACAGCCATAGTCTACCTTTCTCAACTCGTTGTGGTTTGCGGTGGTTTGCCTTGTCCAAACCGCGGTTTGCGGCGCGAAGCACTTTGAATCTACCACTGACTCGATTTTTGGCCCCAGTTCCGCCTGGGAACTGTAATCTTTCGTAGCAGACTGGCTGGCCCTCAGACGGATCCCTGGGCGCCCTGTAGGCCACCATAGAACAAGCCGGAGACCCACAGCTTTCTGGAAAAGGAACAGCGCCCATGGCCCAGTGGTCCCTCCATCCCAGCTCGCAATCCAATGCCAGGGTCATTCTCATTCCCACCGCCTTTGGCCACGACACTCAGGCTCCGATGGCCATTCTCAATGCCGGTTCGGAGCTGTGTGCCTTCGAGCCGAGGCTGGGGATCGATGTGGATAGGCTGGCGGTGGCGCAGTTGCCGGGGCTGGTGGATGAACCTCCCTACGGCATGTGTGAGGCGGCGGTGGCTCAAGCTTGGAGACGACAACAATGGCCGGTGCTGTTGCCCTCAGTCTTGGCTGCCAGTTGGGGGGCCATTCGTGCCCTTTGGAAACACCACCCAACCCTGAGCGTGGTGCATTGCAGCGCTCATGCCAACCTGATGCCGCCCCCAGAGATGACCCAGCCGGATCAAGATACAAGCTATGGCAGTGCTGCCTGGGTGGAGTTGCTCTATCAGCACAAGCTGCCGGTGATCCATGTGGGATTGCGCAGCGGCAGTGCGCGGGCCTACGCATGGCTGAAAGCCCACCACAGCCCAATATTCTGGGCCCAAGATGGCTGGGATCCCCAGCAGGTGGTGGCCTCTTTGCCGGATCAACCGGTGTTTTTGGTGGTGGACTGCAGTGTGTTGGATCCTTCCTTAGCGCCCGCCGTGCATCACCCAGAGCCAGGGGGGGTGAGTTGGTTCCAACTGTTGCAGACCTGTGAGGCCATCTTTGCTGCTCGTCCTGTGGTTGGCCTTTCACTGGGAGGGGTGGCGGTGGGATCCGCAACGCGGCAAACCGCTCGCGTGGTGGCCCGCCTGCTCAATTGGTTGCTGGCCTGCTATGCTCTCCACTCCCTGAAGGTGACCGCTCAACCGCAACCTGTCCAGACGGTTTAAGCTGCTCAAAGATGAATGCCTGAATATCTGGAAATGGTTGCATGAACCTGATATATTCACGCTGAACTCTCCTGAACATGGTTCAGGAAAGAAGCGATCGCATCCTGCCTATCTCTGAGCAGGAAGGCGGTATCCCGCAAAGCCCTGAGGAATACCCCCCGAGCGCTTTCCCCCTTCACTTCCCGGCAACCGTTGCGGTGGACTCAAGGATCAGGGGGAAACTTGGTCTACTATATCCCTCTCAATGACTTTTGCCAAACCGCCTAAAGCTCAGTAAATTCAGCAAAGTTCAGGGTTTTGGGGGTTAGAGGCATGCTCTATCGCCGAATAATCTTCCCGCGGCTGTTGGATTTAGCTCTCTCGGGGGAAGGGATGGAGCGCTATCGGCGGCAGCTTCTGGCCCATGTGCAGGGATCCGTTCTGGAGATTGGTTTTGGCACCGGCCTCAACCTACCCTGCTACCCAGAGCACATTCGCAAGATCACAGGGGTAGACCCCAATCCCGGCATGGGATCCCTGGCTCATCGGCGCATTGCCTCTTCTCCCATCGCCGTTGATTGGCAGGTGGCGGATGCCCAGAAACTGCCTTTTCCAAGCCAGAGTTTTGATAGCGTGGTCAGCACCTGGACATTGTGCAGCATTCCCAATGTGGCCAAGGCTTTAGGGGAAATCCGGCGGGTGTTGCGAGCGGGGGGCAAGCTGTTTTTTCTCGAACACGGCCTCAGCGAGGATCCCCAGGTGCAAAGATGGCAAAATCGTCTCAACCCCCTCCAAAAAGTGATTGCAGATGGCTGCAACCTCAACCGAGATACAGCCTGTTAAGGGCTCAAGGGGTACAATAGCAGCACTTAGCAAACCAACTTCGGAAGGAGGATGGATTGATCAGTAGTAAAGAAGTCTTCA
>NZ_JBSSCC010000054.1:0-12474 GCF_054059455.1 Thermostichus sp. MS-CIW-23
CGGGATACCGCCATTCTGGTTGGAAACAAACAGAATGCTATCGCTGCATAGTTGAACAGTGATGTTCAGCAGTGTTCAGCGTAAATGTATCAGCATGGCTCCTTTGCAACGACGACGCCGGCGGTTTTGGATCTGGAGCATGGTAGTCATCCTGTCCGGGTTTATGGGATCCCTGCTGGCGGGATCAGCGCAGAACCTGGGAGCACAAGCGCAGCAGGGCCTGACTCAAGCCCAACTGGAGCAAGCTCAATATGTGCGCAGTTGTGGCAGTTGCCATGTGGCGTTGCCCGCCCAAGTGTTGCCCACCGAAACCTGGCGACGGCTGCTGCAGGATCCCAACCACTATGGCCAGCAGATCCAGCCCCTGAGCGGCGTGGCTTTACAACTGGCCTGGGGCTATTTGCGGCCCAACTCCCGGCCCCTGCGACAAGGGGAACAGGTGCCCTATCGCTTGGCAGATTCCCGCTATTTCCGCGCTTTGCATCTGCAAGTGGAGTTTCCCACTCCTGTGCGGGTGAGCGCCTGTGTGGATTGCCACCCCAGGGCCAATGGGGGGGATTTTGCCAGCCTCTCTGCAGAATGGCAATCTTGAGGAGCGCAACTGAGGCAATGCAGGTGGATCTGGCCACCATTCTGGCAGGCTATGCCCAAGGCTACTTTCTGATGGCCGACGAAGAGACGGGATCCCTGGCTTGGTACGGCACCGACCGGCACGCGGTGATCCCCCTCGATGAGCGATTCCACTGCCCCCGTTCATTGCGGCCCTTGGTGCGCAGCAATCGCTTTCAGGTGCGGCTGAACTGCGCTTTTGAGCAGGTGGTAGAGGGCTGTGCCGCTCGTCCCCAAACCTGGATTAGCCCCGAGCTGAAGCAGATTTACGCAGCTCTGCGCCAGGCCGGCTTTGCCCACAGCTTTGAAACCTGGCAGGGAGAGACCTTGGCAGGCGGGATCCTGGGTATTGCCCTTGGAGCGGCGTTTATCGGCGAGTCGATGTTCTACCGCATCCCCAACGGCTCGAAGGTGGCCTTGGTGAAGTTGGTGGAGCACTTACGGGAGCGGGGCTTTCGCCTCTTCGACGCTCAGTTGATGAACCCGCACCTGGCCCGTTTTGGTGCCTTTCTCATGGAGGGACAAGAATACCTGAAGCTGCTGCAGCAATGCCTGGGGATCCCTTGTCGGTTCAATTAAATCTGCGATGTTACGATAGCCGCCGACAAAACATTGCAGCGGCTCTTGGTGGAAAATAGAAAGGGAATCCGTCCCGCTGTTGCAGGCGGATACATCCTGTGGTGGACCCACACATGGGATCCGATGGGGAGGTTGCCATGAGCCAAAAGCTTCTGTTTGTCTGTCTGGGTAACATCTGTCGCTCTCCCACTGCTGAGGGCATCACCAATCACCTTTTGCGCAGCAGCGGCCATAAGGAAGCAATTATCTGCGACTCAGCAGGTACGGCAGCCTATCACATCGGCAGCCCCCCAGATAGGCGCATGCAACAAGCAGCCCGATGCTATGGCCTAGAGCTACAAGGCAAGGCCCGCCAGATTCGACCTGCCGACCTGCGCGAGTTTGACCTGATCCTGGCTATGGATCGACAAAATTACCGCGACATTCTCAGCTTGGATCCCCAGGGAAAATATGCCGAGAAGGTGCGCCTGATGTGCAGCTATTGCCGCTCTCATTCTGACGAAGAAGTTCCGGATCCCTACTACGGGGGTGAGGCTGGATTCCATTACGTGATCGAGCTGCTCTGGGATGCCTGTAGCGGCTTGCTGGAATCCCTGGTTCCCGGGATCCAATGCCCACCGTTGCCCCCCCGTGCTTGAGAGCTTGTGTGTTTACTTATAGTCAATTCAAATGGCGATGAGACGGTAGCCAGTACAATAGCTCCGTTCGCGATAGTCATTCCGAATAAGTCTGGGACATTTGCCCTGCCTTCGATCTCTAACCGGCCAACACAAACATACCCCTTATCTGTCTCCCAAAGCAGACTAGGGGAACCTGGGATCCCCAAGTTGCTTTCCTGCAGTCTGAAACAACCATATATCCTGGCCCAGAGGGATCCTCATCTAACTTAATTGCCTCTATTTCCGATGCTGCTCCGGCAATTTGTCGGATTCATCCTCATCAGCGTTTTGTGCAGATTGGGATCCACATAACTCCAGACACCGCGCCTTTGCTTAGGTACGGGCTGAGAAGGGAACTTCCGGCTCCTCCGAGCCAACGATGCACGGGTCGTCTCCAAACGAAGTGTATTCGCTGTAGAGCTCGTCAGCAGTCATGCTGGGCCGCAAAGCCTCAATCAAAAACTCGTCGACGATACGCTTACAAGCGGCAATTGCGGCTTCGAGGGTCTCAAACTTTCCGTACTCGTACTCTTTATATTTCTCCACATAGTGGAAGTTGTCGGCAACCACCACAGTAAATGGGCGCGCTGGATCGGAGCCGGGCATGAGGTGAGGTCTAATGCTGCTGTTACTTCCGACATTATACATTTCTCTTAAGGGTTTATCAATTGTCGAAGAGAGGTTTCTAATAAAATAAGATCTTCTTGAATCGTTTGCCAGATGATGGACAAACTCACTTGAAAATACTCATGGATCACAATATTCCGCATTCCCCGCATTTCGTCCCATGGAATTTCAGGATGCGAAGCCTCCACCTCTGGTGGAATGCCGCGAACTGCTTCACCAATAATTGCAAGATTATACAAAACTGCCCCAACTGTCTTTCGATCGACTTGAAATTCATCGAACGTGATGTCTTTTATAAACTCTCGGATCTCTTCAATCGCAGCTAGCACGTCTCTTACTCTGTTCTGCCAATCTCTAGAAGGCACGAACCACCTCCCGGAGAACGGATTCTTGCAGATAGGGCTTGAGGGAGTCAGGCGTACCTAGATCAACCGGACTCTCTAAAATTTCCTCTAGATATCGTTTCAAGCGTACAAAAGTGAACAATCCAACTGGACGGTCAAACTCTACTAGCAGATCGATATCACTGTCTGTTTGCGCTTCATCCCTTGCTACTGAACCAAAGAGCATTAGAGACTTTACGCCAAAGTCCTTCAGAGTGTTCTGGTGATTTGCCAGTAATGTAAGGACTTCCTGTTTTTGCATTACCCAACCTGCAATGAAAAGAAAAGTCCATTAGGAATTATAGCTCACCTATTTCCTCTCAATTACGACTCAAACAAAGATTCATAACGCTTTGCAGGTCGCAGGCACAGTTGAGCCGAGGCACACCTTGCAGAGGACAGGGATCCCTGGGTTCCCGCAATGAGGGCATTTGAGCTTGCTCATCATCTTGTCTCTGGGTACATCTAACGGCACGCACATCTTGCCTTGCCATTAACAGCCAGTTCAAGAAACTTGTCGTCTTTGGGATCACGACACGTCGCCACGCGCTCTACAATCTCCACCAAGACGCCATCTCTAACAAAAGTGCTCAAGAACTCCATCCGTTCTTCCTCGGTTATATACCTTTCAAATCCTTTGCGCCGCAGGACATCGCTCAATTCTTCAACGGTCACACGTGAGATAAGCAATTTGCCTCTCTGTGTTGCCCTGTCAAAGACTTGACGAGTGACAGAACATCTCAACAGGAGCGCACTGATAACAACATTGGTATCAAAAACAAAGCATGGTTCATTCGACATTCAGCAGAGATTCCAGTATCTCAGGAGTTAAGCCACGCTCCTGTGCTTTTTGGCTGATTTCATCTGTGACAACCTGAAGGGGACGCGGTGGTACGATGAGGTCGCGCAGCCAAAGGTTAAGTAACAACTGAAACTTTCTTTGCAGGTCAGCAGGAATTTGACTGTAAAGTCTCGCTGTATCTGCATCCAGAGGAATGGTAATCACTGTGTTCATCTTTCCAACTCCTCGATGTTGGATATTATTACACTTGAGATTAAGTCGCGCTGGCTAACGGCTAAGCTCACCTGCTACTAACAGCTTTAGGAACTGCTCAGAACATAACACTGGGTCAGGTGCAGCGACTTGTTATGTTGTGTAACTTCTACGCCTATCGCCCCGGACTTTCACCGATTCCAGCGCACGGGTCGCCCCACCAACTACCAACCCCCACCAACTACCAACGAAGCCGAAAATCTAGAAGCTCGCCCCGCCGACCATCTCGCTATTGCGCTGGCAATATAACGGCTGAACTCACCCGCCACCCCAAACCAGGGATCCCAGCCCATAATCTATCCCAAGGTCGGGTGCAGTGACTTGTTATGTTGGGTGACTCTCTCTACCTAGATCTACCTGGATCCTCAGTGACCAGCCCCCAGGGATCCTTTGACCCAATCATCCACAATCTACCGGGGCTGGCAACATAACGTCTGAACTCACCCGCGGTCACTGGCTTTGGATGATATGAATAGCTTAGCATACGGTCGGGTGCAGTGATTTGTTATGTTGTGTAAATTTTTGAACTGATCGCTTCTGCTACCCACCGACCCCAGCGCCCCTTCACCAACAACCTTGACTAAGCACAACTCTGGCGCTGGCAATATAACGCCCAAGCTCACCCGCCGGGGCCGCCGTAGCGACGTGGCGTGTCCGCCAAACCCGGGCGGCGGCCCCGGTCAGGTGCAACGGCTGGTTCGGCGGCGCCGTCCTCAATCGGTGGCCAACCGTTGAATCAACTTCTTGACGTACATCCTCGGGCCAACGACGATCGCATGATTTTCGAATACTTGTACCGAAATTCGGCCTGCTGCCAAGCCCGCCTGAAGCGAAGGCTTGTAGGTGAAGAAGTCCTCACTCTGGGTCGCAGGGTTGTAGCCCAATTGGGACATTGCTACGTTTAGGCGAGCAACAAATCCCTTCTTGTCCGCAAATTCAATGTCTGCCGTCTCTCCCTTAAAGAAGAATCCCATTGTTAGACCGAAGAACAATCCAAAGAAAAAGCCCGCGCCCAGCCCAAAGGGAAGGATCTCTCCGAACGACCGATTCATCACTACCGCGAACAGCAACGACCACAGAATGGCAAACGGCAGGGCTGTGATCGCGCCCACCATGATTGCCGTCCCAAGGTAACTTCGGGGCTCAGGCAACAGTGAAGGTGCGGATTTCATATGGCGTTCCTGCGCCGTCGAACGAGCAAGCTGCCCTGCCGGGGCCCTTGCGTTGTGGAATGTCTCACGACGCATTGGAGGGCAGCAAGACACCAGAAGCCATGCCGCCGAACGATGGCGATCAGCTGCGGCGCGGAGCGCCGTCAGCTGCATCGCATTGTTAGATGCCCTTATTCCCTGGTTGGGATTATCCTCTCAGTGCTGATTGAGAGCCAAGAGGTGGTTAGGCAAGGAGTGCATTAAACAAGTAGCCGATACTGATAATCCCAAAAGTCATTAGGCTAATAAACACAGCTAAAAGTTGAGGGCGAAGCACTTTCCTCAAGATGACCATCTCAGGCAATGAGAGAGCCGTCACCGCCATTGTGAACGCTAATACAGTACCAAGTGGCATTCCTTTGTTGACCAAGGCTTCAGTAATTGGCATGACACCCGCAATGTTTGCATAGAGTGGCACGCCTAAAGTTACAGCAATCGGAACAGCAAAGGGATTGCTAGTGCCTGCTAATTGGGTGACTAAAGTGGTTGGGACATAGCCGTGAATCCCAGCACCGATTGCAATCCCGACAACAACATAAAGCCATACCGATCGCACAATTTCACTGGACTGAAACCATCCCTGCTGAAACCGCTGCTTCCAGGTGGGGGAAGTCGATGCCAGATCGTCCGCTTGAGTACTTTCTAGATGGGCTTGTTGTAGTTGCCAGACAAAGGGTTCAACCCATTTTTCCAGTTTGAGCCAGCCAATTGTGTACCCAGCAGCGATTGCCAATCCAACTCCAAAGCCGATATAGAGAAGTGTGACGTTCAAGCCGAATAGCCCCCACAACAGCACAACAGCAACTTCATTCACCATTGGGGCAGAAATCAGATAAGAAAATGTCACACCTAGAGGAATGCCTGCCTCCAAAAATCCAATAAACAGTGGCACGGCAGAGCAAGAACAAAATGGTGTGATAATCCCTACCATCGCCGCTAGAATATTGCCGCCCAAAGTACGCTTGCCTGCTAACCATTGCCGCACGTTTTCAGGCTGTAAAAAGCTTTGAAATGTCCCTACAACAAAACTGATGACAATCAACAGGGTCAAAACTTTAGGGACATCATAGAGGAAAAAATGTATGCTAGCTCCGAGATGGGACTCAACTGATAGCCCTAACAGACGAGTGACGACCTGTGTTGCTAGCCAGTCGAACGGATAAAACGGATCGAACATGGTTCGCCCTCCTCTCTAAATCTGTAAGAGTGGCTGAATTTCTTCACTGGTCATCACTTTACCTTTACCCACGACCTTACCATTAATGGTCAGTGCAGGTGTGGACATGACTCCCCGCTTGGCAATTTCAACGGGATCGGTAATATGTAGAATTTCTGCTTCTAGATTCAGTGTGGCGATCGCGTTCCTAGCATTCGCCTCTAGTTGCTGACATTTTTTGCAGCCTGTTCCCAATACTTCAACTTTGATAGGATTCATAACAACATTCCCCGCAAGAGTTTATTTCAGATTGCAATGGTTTCATGCGTTTTCAAGGACAACTTCCGGGCGATCCAATACCACACATTCTTTGTCAGAAGTCTGTAGATTTTCGTGACAACGTTTGACGAGTGGCGTTAACTCGTCGTGGAGCGCTTGCAACTGACGGATATTTTCTTCAATCTCCTGTACCTTCTTACTGAGACGCTCATAAACCGCTTGGCAGGTGAGCGATCGATCATCCTTTAATACCAAGATGTCCTTAATCTCATCTAAACTCAGTCCCAAGGATTTAGCCCGCACAATGAAAGCTAGCCGTTCCACGTCTTGCTGACTAAAAAGTCGATAGCCTGCAACCGTGCGCTCAGGAGGTGGGATCAATCCAATCCGCTCGTAAAAGTAAAGCGTTTGTGGATTAATATCTAACCGACGCGAGATTTCGCCCACTTGAAACATGGATATGACTCCATTGCAATCTAGTAACCTTATGCTAAACCTTATACCTTAGTAGAAGGTCAAGGTTTGCCAAGTAAAGTTTGTTGTAGTTGTCGGGCATCTAACACTGCGTTGGTGCGGACGGAACAGAGGTTATCGTTGAGTGTTCGAGGCTATTTGCCGCCGCACAACTTCGACGTTATGCGGCAGGCTGACTAACTTGGCCGTCACGGTGAACGAATCCGGTGACGCTGTCGCCAACATGCAGCCTGACCATCTTGCCGCGCCTTGCCAGATAGCGAGGCCCCGCAGCGATAAGTACGATGATTCCCCAGCACGTAATTAGCGCTCCAGTGATGTTGACCACGAACGGCGAGGAAATATCCGAGGTAAAAGCGACGTCGACCGTAGCATGAAAAATCGCCACAACGAGAATGCTGCCACGACTCTCGTTATAAAGCCATGTGAGCAATACCGCACCCGTGAGCAAGCTGAAGAACCAACCGGCGACGCCTGGCACATTCATGCTGGTATAGCCGGGGCGGTAAAAGAAAAGCGGCAGGTGCCAGAGCGCCCATCCGCACGTAAGTAGCAGCGAAGCGACCAGAGCGGAATGGCGGGTTTGCAGTCGAGGAAGGGCGAACCCTCGCCAGCCCGCCTCTTCGCCAAAGCCGAACGAGACAATGTTGTAAACAAGGAATCCGAGAGCTGAAAACTGCAAGAATTCGCGTGATCTGCCGACGCCCGACAGCGACACGCTCTCCCCATTCAGCAGCGATGCCGCAACGACGGCGAGTGCAAGAAGAACATAGGGGGCAAAGAGCGCGACTGCGACCCAGACGAGTCTCCCGCGCCACAAACCCATGCGTCGTAGCAGATCCGCCGGTCCCGCCAGCCCGGTTTCCATGGCGGACACGAGGAAGGCTGCGGTGATTGGCCCCAAGGCGCCGAGTGCATGGTGATAAGGAATTACCGGCAACCCGTGTATGCCAAACGCAGGCAGCCACAGCGGTGCCCAGAGTACCCACGAAATGCCATAGGCGAGAGCGAAGAACGTTGCAAGAGGGTGACGACGACACATGCTCGATGGTCGCATGGTTTCAGAGTACACCGGGAGGTCCTGCCGCTGAACTCACCCGCCACCAGTATAGCTAAGCATACAAAGGTTGGCATGATATGGGTCGCTGGGCGTAGCCCCACATTGGTTTCCCAGAATCTTAAGGCGACAACCTTAACCTACCTAGCTATAGTTTTGGGTAATGACTAAAGTATAGCTTCAAGTCGGGTGCAGTGATTTGTTATGTTGCACTTACAATTGGTAGCAAATATTGATACGAGTTTCTAATTTGCTATTCAAAATCTTCATCATTAATCCTTTTCAATGAGGATTGATTGAATGCTTTAAAGGTTAGATTTGGGTACTGTTGCACAATAGCTCTCAATTCTTCAAAAACTGGGCTCGCACCCTCAACCCCAGTTACAACGCACCAGATACGCGCTCGTGTAAGTGCAACAAAGGCTTCGTTACGCTTCTGTAGTTCTGACTCTCCTCTCCAAGCTAATGGCTGGGTAGCACAATGAAATCTGCAAGCATAAACCTTCCACGCCTCATTGCCCTTGGCTCGGAAAATTGTTGAGATCGTGATGCAGTTATCCATGCGAAAGATATCCAGATTTGTATCAACACCTGCAATAACGCTTTGGATACCTCGCCTTGAGAGTTTAGATTTTATTGCTTCAAAGTACTGCTGTTCTTTATCACCAGTGGGGCAAGTAATCAACAAGTCCCAAGGGTCGAAGCCTAACTTCAGATCTTCCTCCACTTGTTGAGCAATCCATTCCTGCTCTTCCAACTCATCCGAAAAAGTCTGGATGCGTAAAGGTGAGCCTAAAGCGTCCTTGTGAGGAAAATCATCACTGTCTATGGGGTGAGGGCTGTTTTTTGCCTCGCGCGTAACTGTGACTGTTTTGCCAGCTTTGACACTTGCATCTGAAAAATCTCCATCCAGAACAGTGTAACCTAGTTTTTCCCAATCCTCTTTGTTACTCACTCCTTGCAAACAACCCTCTTGTCGCAGTAAGCCCATGTTGATAGCGTGAGCAGCCATGAGAAGCATTTTAGGTGTTCGGTAGCATCGGTTTAAATTGTGTGCCTTGCGCAGTCCTCCTTCGTAGGTAGGGCTGGTTATGGTTCCATCAGGAAGTTTGTTCCCACCTAAATCTACTACTGGTGTTCCATCTGGATTAAGCCCAAAGATATGCAAAGGACGAGGTACCGTCAGGGTTCCAATCCCCTGTGCTTCGTCGTATGCCCAATAAAGTCGTTTTGGGTCAGATAAACTTTTATAAGCTAATCGATAGAAGGATGGGGGCAAATCCTGTCCTTCGTCTATCAAGATCGCATCAAAAAGTACAGGTATGTTCGGTACTTTTTCTTCTAAAGAATTACAGATGTATTCAAAAGCTTCTGACGGGGAGCAAGAACGTCCAAGACTTTGATTAACGTCGTTGACACTCAGAGGACGTATTCCCGATTTTTGGGCTAAGTTACGGTAGAAACCGTTACGCTCTCTTGAACCCCAAGCATGTAGTACTTGTACATTGTGCCAGTCTGGTTCTACATCTCCTTCATCTTGCCGAACCATTTCACGATAGTAAAGACCAATTAAACCTATGATTTGGTCGTAAAGTGCCCGTGTAAAAAAAACAAAAGCGATTTTCCAGTCAGGGTGCGCGGCATGAATTTTTGCGGCTCTCTTGGCAAATAGAACAGTTTTCCCTGTTCCTGCTAATCCTCTAACACGCTGAGGGCCATCTGGAACCTCAAAAGCTACCTTTTGCTGTTGATCGTCCAGAAAACGAAGGCGAGATTCCAGATAATGGATGACTCTTACAGGATTTTCGGGTGGCGTTCCTGTGGGTATGGCTCTAGGTTCTTGTCTTGGTAGCGAACCGCCCAGTAAAGCAACTATGTTTTGCCACTGTTCATCAGATAGAGGACGCTGTGGATTCTCACAAGCACCCAACTGTAGTTTTTCTCGGAGAGCCGATGGCTTCAGATCCTCCTCCAGCAAAACAACGCTTTGGGCACATGGCAAGTCAGAAAATCCCTTATTTTGCCATTCTTGCTCTTTAACAAAGGGTAATACCACTCTGTAGTGTGAGGCGACCAGTCCTCGTGTTTCTCTTCGTTCTGTGAGTTTCGCACTTATTGCAAGCATACCATCCTCAGCTTGAAGCATAGGCAATTCCTCTTCCCTATGCCAATTACTCATTTTCCACTGATGCCCTTCGATACTTTCAATGTTAGCGATCCTGCACCCTTTACACTCAAATACCCACAATCCTAAATCTCTGTGCATAAAGATAACATCAGGTTCTCTGGTGAGATTGCCTGTGCGTTTAAAAATTGGATACCTAAAGTAAGCTACGCATTGATCATTCTGAAATGTCTTTTTGAGGCATTCCCAAAACTTTTTCTCTGCTGTGTTTGGGTTAAGTGAAGTAAAGTTCTGAAACTTAGCTTCTGACATATTGTTTCCAAATGACTAAACTAAATCTATTTGACTAATAAGACAAGCAATATAACGGCTTAGCTCACCTGCTACCAGTAGCTTAGGGGACTGCTGCCCAGAGTGTAGCATCAGGTCGGGTGCAGCGACTTGTTATGTTGTGTAAATTTTTGTGCTGATCGCCTCTACTACCCACCGACTCCAGCGCCTCTTCACCAACAACCTTGACTAGAAACGACTCTGGCACTGGCAACATAACGGCTAAGCTCACCTGCTACTAACAGCTTTGGGAACTGCTCAGAGTATAGCACTGGGTCAGGTGCAGCGACTTGTTATGTTGTGTGGATTTGTGTACCGATCGCCTCTGCTACCCACCGACCCCAGCGCCCCTTCACCAACAACCTTAACTAGGCACAAGTCTGGCGCTGGCAACATAACGGCTAAACTCACCCGCTGCCAGTAGCTTTGGGTACTGTTCAAAGATTAGCATCAAGTCGGGTGCAGTGACTTGTTATGTTGTGTAGATTTTGCGCTGATCGCCTCCGCTACCCACCGACCCCAGCGCCCCTCCACCAACAATCTTGACTAGGCACAGCTCTGGCGCTGGCGACATAACGGTAGTGTTTAGCCGCGCCGCGAAGCGGAGCGGCGGCGGCTGCAACACGGTGTTAGCCTGCGCTCAGATTGAGAACTAGAAGCATTGAAGCACCATCCAACTCTTTCCGAAATCTCTATTATTGAGGTCCTCTTGCCGTATCCAGAAATACAGTCTTCCAGCATCACCCCACATCATCCCAGCATTGTCATCGGTGTCGAGTTGAAAAAGCAATTTCCAATCTTCTGCACCCTTTGCGAGTTCCTTGGCTCTAGGATCATTGTATCCTGTCGAGTCGCCACAATACAATCCATTCGATACAAGTTGACACTCTAATTGCATATCGCCTTGAATCGGCTGGGGGTGACCAAGTATCTGATGACATACTTCACCTTCACCGTAAACTTCATCTAGCAATTCAAAATATGCATCTCGCTCATCTCCACTTAACTGTAGTCTGTCAATAGCAGGAGACTCCCAAGGCATTGCTGTAACTATCTCATGTGTCTGAACTTTGCACAAGTTATAGAATCCGTTCTGAAGGATGTCCGATGGTAATCCACGGCGTTCGAGCCTGGCTTTAGCATCTGGCATGAAAATTACTGCCCAACTGCCTTTATCTTTTGGGTCATATCCCCACGTTGATTGTTCGGCCTCATAAAAGAACACCAGCCATCCTTCTCTGGGTAAAACACTCGCAAATGGGAACTTCGCAAGGTCGCCGAGATTTATCTGGGCCAAGAATACCAAAGGTTTACCGTTCCAACTGGGCCATACAACATCATCAGCCAAGTCTGGTCTACCGCCGACTCTCGTTGAACCTAACGGTAATTCATCTTCCCTACAGGAAAATATCTTTAAGCGTATTGCTGGCTGAAGCATTGCCAACAAGTCTTTCGCCACTCTGGATAATCGGTTGTCTGAGAGTCTGGAAAGGGTGAGATTTTTCATAGTTGATTACTCGAAGCAGGCTAACGCTCGGCATCAGCGGCGGCGCGCAACGCCGTCCGCTGCATGCTGTTGTTGGGCGGCAGTGCTCGCGGCAGACAAACCCACTGCCAGCCGAAGTATTTCGGCAGGGGGCCGGCCAAGTACGACCTTAAGTTGTTCGACAAAGCCGGGCCAGTCGATGTCGGTTTCCTCCCGGGGGTGTGCTGCCCGGTTCCTCCCCTCAGGAATGGTCATGGCAGCGTTGCTTGTGATCAGAGGCTGCTCGAGGATTGTCACAAGGGTCGCGACTTGCGCGGAGAATGTCGGCGCAACCATATGAACCTGTTGTTGGATACAGCCTTTTAATTTAAAATAGGGTACAGGTATTCAAGAGGAAGGAGAGAAAGGAATGCCGACTCATTCTTTGGATTTGCGGCAAAGAGTT
>NZ_JBSSCC010000055.1:0-12319 GCF_054059455.1 Thermostichus sp. MS-CIW-23
TTGGATAACAGTAGTCATGAGGACAAACTTCCCTAAGGAAGCGCGAAGATTGACAACCTAAACTTAAAACATCCGTTAAGTTTCGTCAACTACCTTTTTTGATCCTGAGAGAGGCCATGTCGCTTGTCCGCTGGATTTTAGGGATCCACACCACCACGCCCGTTTTGGGCCTGGCCCTGCTGCCGTTGGAGCCAGGGTTGGGAGAAACCCGCAGTCAGAGCTGGTGGCTGGATCGGGAGATGGCAGCGCAGTTGCACCCCTGCTTGAAAGTCTTCTTGGCCGGTCAAGCTTGGTCGCAGATAGCTGGGATCGCTGTAGCTTTGGGGCCGGGCAGCTTTACGGGCAGCCGTTTGGGGGTGAGTGTAGCCCGCCTGCTGGGCCAGCAACTGCGCATCCCCGTGTTTGGCTACTCGGCTTTGGCCGTCCTCGCCCGCCAGGTGTGGCAGGAGCAGGGATCCCCGCCCCAGCCCTTGACGGTGGCAGTGCAGATGGACGCCAAACGAGGAGAGCGGTATGGCGGTGTGTATCGGGTGGTGGAAGAGCGTATCGCTGCAGAAGTGGCCGATCAGCTTTGGGAGGAAGAGGCTTGGCAGGTCCTTCTCCGCCATTGGCCGCAAGCTCTATCCGTGAATGCCGCCGATTTTGTGGATCCTGCACCTGTGGTGGCGTTGGCAGAATTGGCCCGCGCCGATTTTCGGGCCGGATTGCGCCCTCAGTGGCAGGAGGTGCTGCCCCTCTACGGTCGCCAGCCCCCGATTGATCTCAGAGGACTGAATCCGACTCCGTCTCCCTAGCGCGAACGGAGTGTCCCATCGTCACGGTAAGATTGGGAAGTCTAAGCAACGGATCCCTCTGCTGACATGATCTCAAGCAACGATTTGCGCCCTGGCGTCTCTGTAGAAATTGACGGAGCTCCCTACAAGGTGATCGAGTTCCAGCATGTGAAACCCGGCAAGGGGGCAGCCTTTGTGCGCACTAAGCTCAAAAACATGCAGACTGGCAACGTTGTGGAGAAAACCTTCCGCGCCGGTGAAACCCTGCCCGCAGCCACCATCGAAAAAGTCGAGATGCAGTATCTCTACGCGGAAGGGAACAACTTGGTGTTTATGGACATGGAGACCTATGAGCAGGCTCCAATTACCGCCGCCCAAATTGGCTCCGCCGTGAAATATCTGAAAGAAAACATGCAAGTGTCAATCTTGCGCTGGAATGGGCAGGTGATCGATGTGGAGCTGCCCAACACCGTTGTTCTGGAAGTGGTGGAAACAGATCCAGGGGTGAAAGGAGATACCGCCACTGGGGGAACCAAGCCGGCCAAGCTGGAGACCGGTGCTGAGATCCAGGTGCCTTTGTTCATCAAGGTTGGAGAACGGATTCGGGTCGATACCCGCACCGACACCTATCTGGGCCGGGAGTGAGTTCTCCCTCTCCTTTTCGGTTATGGATTTCTGTTGTGGACAGGTGATGCATCAGGAGTGAACCTTCCCTTGGATGTTGTCAATTGGCAGGAAATTCGTCTTCTCCTGGCCGCTCTGCAAGAGAGCGATGTTACCGAGCTAACTCTGGAGTTCAAAGATTTTCGCCTCACCTTGCGCAAAGGGATCCCGCCTGAGCTCTCCTCCACCCCCGCCAGTCCGGTTATTGTCTCCTCTGCGCCTCCTCCTGCTCCTGCAGAAGCGCCCCCTCCTCCCACTGCTCCCAAATCCACCCCCAGCCATTGGATAGACGTGACGTCACCAATGGTGGGCACTTTCTACAGCGCCCCAGCTCCAGGTGAACCTGACTTTGTGCGGGTTGGCCAACGGGTGAACAAGGGCCAAACCCTGTGCATCATCGAGGCCATGAAGCTGATGAACGAGATCGAGGCCGAAGCGGCAGGCGTGGTGACCGAGATTTTGGTGAGCAATGGGCAATCGGTGGAGTTTGGGCAGGTGTTGATGCGGTTGGATCCCACGGCTTGATGGGCAAGGGGGTAAACCGGATTTTGGCAACCCAATCTCCCTTGCCTGTGTATACACCAGAGTTGAATCGGATTGAGGGGATGTGGTCGGTGTTGAAGCGCTGTATCCGGCAGTTTTCCAGAGCCGGGAAGTATGGGATGGAGCAAAGGGTACAGACCGCTTTGCTACTCATCGATCCATTCAATCCATCCTGCTGGGAGAAAAGTTGGGGGTGACAGCCTGGGAAACCCTCTCAGACCAATTTGACCAGTCTGCGCGCCCCTTTCACAGCCCTACCTGTGCCCCAGTTGCCGATGGCTCCCAGCTGAGGTTAAGAGAAGCCCATAGCCCCCCGGCCCCTCATTGACTATGATGCGGGCGTGAGGTGTGAATAAGTACCTAAACAATGGCAACCCAACGCATTTGCTTTGCTCAAGTCTCAGATGTCCACCTGATGCCCGAGACGGGGTGCCGCTGTTGGTGGATGTCCGATTCCCCCCGCCGCCAGTTGGAAGCCGCCGTTGCCCATCTCAACCAGGTGCCCGATCTGCACTTCGTGGTGTTTACCGGGGATTTGGTGGATCAAGCGGATCCGGAGAGCTTTCAATCTTTCCAGGAGATTGTTGCCCAACTGCGGGTGCCCTATTACCTCAGCCTGGGCAACCACGATATCGACACCCTGAGGAGAAAGGGACGCTTTAACCGGGATCAGTTTATCCGTTGGTGCCAAAGCCAATTTCCCCTGTCCCTGGCTCCCACTGGTTACGTCGATTACAGCCTTTCCCCTCTGCCCGGGATCCGCTTGATTGCCCTCGACGCCAGCCTGGGACGCTTCCCTTTGCCTCAGGGCGTGCTCCGCCCCTCCCAACTGCACTGGCTGGGCGAACATCTGCAAACGGTGCCGGAAGAATGGCTGATCCTACTGATCCATCAGCCGCCCTTCATTGCTCCCACTCAAATGGACGCGGTTTTGTTTCGCAAGTACCGGCTCCTCAGCGAACCAGCCTCGGCGCTACACGCTCTCTTGGCCCGTCACGGACGGGTGGTGGCGGTGCTGAGTGGCCACCTGCATGTGCCGAAGGTGTATGTCCGCGATGGGATCCCCTACCTGACAGCACCTCCTCTGGTGGGGCCGGTTTCGGCTCTGCGGGTGTTTGAGCTGGAGGTGAACCCACGGCGAGGGGTGTTGCGCTACCACTGGGTTAAGTTGCCGGCATTGGATCCCAGCCCCCTCTGGCACGGCTTGGTGATGGGGATCCGAAGGGATCGCTGGGGACAAATCCCTCTCCGGGCCAAGGGATCCCGCTCTCTCCCTCTGCCCGCTGCCGCCTGGTAATCAAAACCCCTAAAGCTTGACCGAATTAGTGTAGATTAAAAAAAGCAAAAATCGTCGAGTTCGGTGTCTTCCCCCTATGACAGCAAGCCTTTCTCCTTCTAGCCGCTGGGAGCTGGCGGCTCAAGCGCTGCGGGAGCAGTATCAACCTCAAGTGGCGTCCCTGAGCGAACGGTTTGAGCCTTTGTCGGCAAGCGACCTGCTCACCTGGGCGGTTGAAGAATTTGGAGATGGGCTGGTGCTGGCCTGTAGCTTTGGCCCGGAAGACCTAGTGCTGATCGATCTGCTCACGGCGATTAACCCCCGTGTTCGCGCTTTTTTTCTGGACACCGATTTTCACTTCCCGGAAACCCTACAACTGCGGGAGCAGGTGTTGGCGCGCTACCCCCACTTGCAACTGCAGATCTTCAAGCCCTTGCTTACCCCGGAAGAGCAGGCAGCTCAATACGGGCCAGAACTGTATCGCTCTGACCCCGACCTCTGCTGCAACATCCGCAAGGTGGAGCCCTTGAATCGTGCTCTGGCCGGTTGCACCACTTGGATTACAGGGATGCGTCGGGAACAATCCCCCACCCGCGCCGATATCGGCAAGGTGCAGTGGGACGGCAAGCGCAACCGCCTCAAACTCAACCCGCTGGCTGACTGGACAAATGGCCAAGTTTGGAAATACATCCTTGACCACGGGATCCCTTACAACCCCCTGCACGATCGCCACTACCCCAGTATCGGCTGCCTCCACTGCACTGCGCCTGTTGAGCCAGGGGCGGATCCCCGCTCTGGACGCTGGAAGGGCACAAGCAAAACCGAATGCGGCCTGCATACCTAACCCATGACTGCTTCCTCCATCCTTGAGGTGGCTCAGTTTGAAATTACCCCCGGCTCTGAAGCCGCCTTTGAAGCCGCCATCGCTCAAGCTTTCATCTATTTGCAGCAGACCGACGGCTACCAAGGGCACCAACTGCAGCGCTGTCTGGAGCACCCTCAGCAATACCTACTGCTCGTTCAGTGGGGATCCCTAGAGGCCCATCTGGTCAACTTTCGCCAATCGGAAAACTTTGTCCGCTGGCGTGCCCTCATCGGGCCCTACTTTGCTCGCCCACCCCAGGTGTTGCACTACCAGTTGCTGACCGGATCCCCTTTTTGATTTGAAATAGGGCACCTGTCCACTCTCCACCTAGGTTGACCCCAATGGGACAGGTTAAGATGTGATATTATTTGTTTCCGGCCTTCAGGCAGATGCACAGCGGCATCGCTCGTAGGGGCTGTTAACTCAGTGGTAGAGTACCACCTTGACACGGTGGGAGCCGCTGGTTCAATTCCAGCACAGCCCATGTCCTTGACAGAAGCTCACAAGACTCTGCTCTGGGAGCGGGTTACCGTGCTGGGCCGAGCCTTACCCTGCAGGTCTTGCGAAACTGGGGATCCCTCGCCGCCACGAACTCTATTGGTAGATGTTGGCCGCTTTTAGCATGTGGTAGGTGATCAGCAACTGAGTCAAAGCCAGGGGATAGCTCTGGAGCAGCTCGCCGGTGGTGCCGATCAACTGGCCGATGTTGGGGTTTCCCTCTAAGCTACAGAACTTGCCCAGGTAAGGGATTTCGTTGCAGAGCATCCGCTCCAATTCAATCACTTGGCTGGCCGTAGCATGGGCATCAATCTGCAAAACATCGACGGGCTTGCCCATATCCCGATCCAAATCCAAACGAATGGCAGAGCTAAGGTGATTGTCGCGGGCATTGAGGATTTGCCAAAAATCTGGGTGAGGAATGGTGGGGCGCAGCACCAAGCGTGCATTCAGCAATACCTCGTCTTGGTCGGATCCCTCTTGGGGCGGGTAAAAGGTGACCACTACATCGGCCCATTGGCGCTGTGGACGAATAAAAGCCTCTGAGTCGGGTTCGCGCTTTTTGAGCTCTTCTCGCACTTGCTCTTCTGTGTATCCGCGCTTGCGGGTGTCCCGCTTAATCTTCCAAAGGGCTCGTAAATGTTCTGGGGGAGCCAAGTAAACCTTGACATCGTAGCTATCCCGCATACCACGGGTAAAGTAGCCCAGCAGCCCTTCGACGATGACATATTTGTTGGGCTTGACGTACTCTGGAGGGTCAAAGGTGCCGGTGCTGTGGTTATAGACGGGCTTTAGGATCGGCTGGCCGGTGCGCAAGAGCGTCAGGTGCTGCTGAACGATATCCAGGTAGTTGCAGTCGGGATGGAGGGCTGTAATCCCCAGTTCAGCGCGTTGTTTGCGGTCGTAGCGGTGGTAGTCGTCGGTGCAAATGACAGTAACGTTTTCTTCCCCCAAGACTTGGGCAATGCCGCGGGTGAGGGTGGTTTTTCCAGCAGCACTATCACCAACAATACCCAGAATAATCGGGCGCTGAGCCACGGATCCCTCTCCTGAATCGTGAACCTGGGGCAGAGAACTCCCAACAACACCGGCCAAACTCAACTTCGTTTCGACCTGCGGATGGCCCCGATCAGAGAACAGGGATTGTCGGTCAGCAAACGAAGTTAAGCAAGCATTATCGGCTCTGGAGGGTATTGGGGCAAGAGAACGTTACAGCTTTTTTCAGCGGAGCCCTATGGATCCCTATACTGGAGTAGAAGCACTGGAAGGCATCAAAGCAGCAAGGGTAGCATTAGGTCAGACCGCTAGAGGGGGAAGCAACCGATGGGATTGTTCGATCGGGTCAGCCGAATCATTAGATCCAATATCAATGCGCTGGTCAGCAGCGCCGAGGATCCGGAGAAAATCCTGAACCAGACCATTCAGGACATGTCTGAGGATCACTACCAGATGCGGCAAGCGGTTGCCCAGGCCATTGCTGCCCAGAAGCGGATAGAGCGGCAGTATGAGCAAGCACAGCAGAGTGTTGATGAGTGGCAAAGACGCGCCGAGTTGGCCCTGCGCAACAACAACGAAGCTTTGGCTCGGGAAGCGCTGGTGCGCAAGAAAACCTTTGCCGAGACTGCCCAAAGCCTGAAGCGGCAGTTGGATGAGCAGACTAAGCAGGTGGAGATCCTGAAGTCCAACATGACCAAGCTGGAGAGCAAGATCGCTGAGGCCAAGACCAAAAAGGACATGCTCATCGCTCGCGCCCGCGCCGCCAAGGCTTCCCAGCAAATCAATCAGGTTATCGGGCGGGTGGACGCCACAAGCGCCTTTGCTGCTTTTGAGCGTATGGAGGAGAAGGTGAACTCCCTGGAGGCCCAGTCGGCGGCAGTGGCAGAGCTGGCGGTGGACAATTTGGAAAACCAGTTTGCCGCTTTGGAGGCGGGTGGCTCGGATGTGGATCATGAGCTGCTGATGCTCAAGGCGTCGATTCAGGGTCAGTTGCCCTCTGGGGAGGCGAAGTCCTCAGGCCAACCTTCCACCGCAGGTGAGAGCGAGGTCGATCTGGAGTTGGAAAATTTGCGCAAGGAGATTGACCAGCTCTAACAGGCGGAATGTCGCTCTCCTCCGACTCTCAAGGCTTGCCGGGCTGAGTTTGGGCCGGGGGGTGGTAAGCTAACCAACAAGAACTCTGACAGCCCTTCTGCCGACCAGCAGGGCAAAGTCTGTCAGTAAAGCGTTCCACCTCGAGTGGCAGGGATCCCCAGAGGGTAATCAACCTGCGAAAGGGTCACAGCCTGCTTACGGCAGGGCTGAGGTTAGTTTGCCTACGGTTTTGTGAGAGCATGACTCTAGTCAATAATAAGCTCAACTATACTGAAAATAATGTATAATATGTTCAGTACGGATTACTACCAGTTGATCTTTCTGTTTACTTTCGAGTCTGCCAACATGGTAGCCAAAGCAAAGCAGAAAATTGGTAGTAAGACGACACGGAAACTGCGCTTTGGGTATTCTACTCAAAGCTTTGCGGGATACCGCCATTCTGTTTGGACTCCGTCCCGCTAACGCGAATGGAAACAAACAGAATGCTATCGCTGCATAGTTGAACAGTGATGTTCAGCAGTGTTCAGCGTAAATGTATCAGAACAAACAGCGATGACAACAGCAAGTATTAAGCCTCTCTTGGATGCCAAGCAACTGTTGCAGGCTTATGCGTCTGGCCAACGGGACTTTTCCGGCTCCAACCTGAGCGGAGCGCAGTTGAGTGGCGCGAATTTGAAGGGCATTATCCTACGGGATGCCGACTTGAGTGGGGCAGATTTGCGCGAGGCGGATTTGTCGGGAGCAGATCTCTCGGGAGCCGACCTGCGCGGAGCCAAGCTGCGACGGGTGAACCTGATTGGGGCTAAGTTGGTGAAGGCAGATTTGCGGGGGGCCAACCTCTACCGGGCCAAATTGCTCAGGGCCGACCTCAGCGAAGCCGAGCTGAACCGAGCCGATCTGCGGATTGGGGCCGATCTGCGCGGAGCCATCATCACCAACACCCATTTCCGCGGTGCCCTTTACGACGAGTACACCAAGTTCCCGGATGGCTTTAACCCCACAGAGATGGGCATGTAGCCGGGGCTTCGCTCAGGGGATCAGGTTCTGCCACAGTTGGGCCATGCCTTCGGCAGCCGCTACAAAGGGCGGGTTGTGCAGGTCGGGCTTGTTGTAGCGCAAGGGATCCCCTGCCAGAAGATCGGTAACCCTTCCCCCCGCCTGCTCCACAATGCACTGGGCAGCGGCAGTATCCCACTCCATGGTGGGGCCGAAGCGAGGGTAGAGATGGGCAGATCCTTCGGCCACAAGGCAAAGCTTTAGGGCACTGCCCACAGACTTCACTTCCAGAGAGCCACAGCGCTGCCGCAGCCGCTCGAGGAACTGCTCCGTCTCCGGGTTGCTGTGGGAACGGCTGGCCACCACTTGTAGGGGTTCTTGGGCGTAAGGGCAGGTGCGGATGGGCTGTTCGTGAACGCAGGACGGAGTCCTTTCCCTCTTGCAGGCCCCCAGCTTTTGCGCAGCCGCGTAGGTGAGGCCCAGAGCTGGGGCATGGACGACCCCCAGGATGGGGATCCCTTCCTCGATGAGAGCAATATTCACCGTAAACTGGCCGCTGCCTTCGATAAACTCGCGCGTGCCATCCAAGGGATCCACCAGCCAAAACCGCTCCCACTGTTGCCGCTCTGGGTAAGGGATCCCGCCCGATTCTTCCGAGAGGAGGGGGATCCCTGGGGTCAACTCTTGCAAGCCTTGCAGGATCAGGTGGTGGGAGGCCAGATCCGCCTCTGTAAGGGGAGAGGCATCTGCTTTGAGTTGGATCGGCAGCGATTTTTGCCGATAGAAGGGCAAGATGGCCTGCCCTGCTGCTTCTGCCAGGCGGCACACCTCAGGCAGGAGAGCGGCCAGATCTTGAGCCTGCACGGATCCCTCCCCAAGCTAGAAACGCACCGGAATGGCATGGGCGGCCAAGTCGGCTTTGATTTGGGCAATCGTCAGCCGGCCATAGTGGAGCAGCGAGGCCAATAGAGCCGCTTCCGCCCCTCCCTCCTGCAGAGCTTGGCGGATATGAGCACACTCCCCTGCTCCTCCTGAGGCAATCACCGGCACCGACACCGCCTCAGCCACCCGCCGGGTTAGCTCCAGGTCATAGCCGGCCTGGGTGCCGTCGGCGTCCATGCTGGTGAGCAAGATCTCCCCTGCCCCCCGTTCGGCCACGGTTTTGGCCCACTCCACCGCGTCTAGCCCCGTCGGCTGCCTCCCCCCGCGCACGTATACCTCCCATCCCCCTCCCTGCGGCTTGGCGCGAGCGTCGATGGCCACCACAATGCACTGGGATCCAAACCAGCGGCTGGCCTGAGCCACGAGATCAGGATCCCGAACCGCTGCCGAGTTGAGGCTGACCTTGTCTGCCCCGGCCCGCAGCAGTTGTCGGATCCCCTCCAGATCGCGGATCCCCCCTCCCACCGTGAGGGGAATGAACACCTGCTCTGCGGTGCGCCGCACCACCTCCAGCAAGATCTCCCGCTCTTCGTGGGTGGCGGTGATGTCCAAAAAGACCAGCTCATCGGCCCCCGCCTGATCGTAAGCCTGGGCCAGCTCCACCGGATCCCCGGCATCCCGCAAGTGCACAAACTGGATCCCTTTCACCACCCGCCCTGCCGCCACATCCAGACAGGGAATGATCCGTTTGGCCAACATCGCTCTCTCCCAAGGACTCCATACCGCTAACGCGAACAGAGGGGAACAACTGGGGATCGTTTTAGCCGAAGCTGATGACCAGGAAGGGTTCTTGAAACTTGGCCCCAGTCACCTGCCGACCTGCCAAGCTGGGGGGCAAGAACAAATTGCGCCGCTGATCCCCGGCGGTAATGGTCAGCTCCGGGCCTGACTGGCTCAGCTCGATTTGGGCCTTGCTGAAGCCGGGAATAAACAGCTTGACTGTACCGGCTCCCTCGTCGATGGCCACGGGCGGCGGCACATCCGGCACAGCGAACATCCCCCCCACCGCTGCTTCCAAAGCCGACCAATCGGATCCCTGACGCAGGGGGAGTGTTCGTAGTGTCAGCGGGAAAAAATCGGCGGCCGAGACCTCTCCCGGAGCCAGAGGGGTGACCCAGAGGCCACCCACCGTCAGCCCCACCATCTGAGCGCTCCCCCAAAGGTAACGGGCGGTTTGCACGGCCATCGGGTCTGGGGTGGTTACCAGGTGGGCCAACACGCGGCGTGGATTGGCAATAGCCTGTCGTCCCTGCTCCAAAAGGTTGGTCATGCCCCCCAACCGCTCTGGCAGATCCTCCAGGGAGGAAAATTCCACGGTGCTTACCGAACGCAACAAGGGCTCGGCAAAGGGTCGCAGGGTTTTGGCCAAGTCGGATCCCAAAAAAGCTTGGGAGGCTCGCCGCCAGTACCAACTGGCCACCTCCGGGATCCCAAAGGCCCGCAAGGTGGTCAGATCCCCTGGCCCATCGTAGAGAATGCAGTCGTATTGGCCGCTGGCATCGTAACGGCGCAGAGCTTCCAGGGCCAGGGCCTGATCCATGCCCGGCAACACCCCCAGTTCCTGGCCGTAGATCTCCCGGAAAAAGGGGGTGCGCACGTATCGGGCTTCCAGCTCTTTGGCCGCCGTCCAGAACTGCTCCAGCAGCTGGGTTGTCCGCAACTGCACCACGCTCAAGTTGGCAGCAATGGTCACCGGCTCGCCGGAAAGCGGGATCCCGCCCAAAAGCATTTCCAGCCCCGGCCCCGCCTGATGGCCCACCAATAGCACCCGCCGCCCCTGCTGGGCTGCGGCCCGAGCTGCCGCCACGGCCAAGGTGCTCCGACCTGTGCCCCCCTTGCCCAGAAAGGTGAGAATTTGGCTCATTCCCGCTCCTCCCGATTCCGCTCTCCCGCCTCTCCGTAGATATCGATGTACAGAGATTGACCTGCCAACTGAGCTGCGGCCATCATCACCTGTCGAATCGCTTGCAGGGTGCGCCCGCCCCGCCCGAATACCCGCCCCCGATCCTTCGGGTCAAAGGCCAGCCGCAGCCATACCTTTCGCCCGCCACAGGTGGTTTCCACATCCATTTGAAGAGAGGCGCTGCTGAGCAGCGGTTCGATCAAAAGATGGGCGAGAGCCTTGTAGTCTGGCATAGAGAGCTAGACGACAGGAGGGAACAACTGGCCAAGCCAAGCTTAGCCGACCCTAGGCCTCAACCGCTTCCTCAACCTGAGGCTTTTCAACTTCAGCTTCTGGAGGACTTAATTCTGCCGCTGCTGTCTCAGTGGCAGCTTCGCTCAATTCAGACTCGGGAACATCGGCGACCTCAGCCTCGGCCACGGATTCTGTTGCAGGGGCCTCTTCTGCCGCCTCAGGGATCCCAGCTTCAGGCTTGGCCATGGCCGGGATGCGAATCGAGGCAACCACTCCGCCTTCCCCTGCTTTCAACATCTCGTAGATGCCGGCCTTTTTGAGGAGACTGTCCACGGTCTCTGTGGGCTGAGCGCCACAACGCAACCACTTCAGCAAGCCTGCCGTTTGCAAAACCGTCTCCTTGGTGCGCGGGTTATAGTAACCCAGTTCCTCTAGCGGACGGGCTTCACGGCGGCTTTTACTTTCAATGGCGATGATGCGATAGCTGGGTTGCCGCTTTTTTCCGTAGCGCTTGAGCCGCAATTTGACCATGGGGTATCCACTCCTTGGGGGACGCTCCGCAAGCTGTAAAGATCCAAAAAATCCAAAAAAGAGTTCGCCTAGACCCGCCAAGCCTGCTGAAGCTCCAGAGCCTCGCTCCGAGCCTTTGGCATTTGGCCGGTAGACACAGGCTTTCTATTTTAAGCGATTTTCTGCTTGACTGGAACTTGACTGGAAAATGTCCGACCCCGGTTTGGAAGGCAACCTTCATGGCAGAGTTGAAGAGAAAACCCTACACTCAGCAGCAACTCCCATGATCAACTACGCCGATTTGACAGACGAGCAGCGCCAGCTCTACCTCAAGGCCCTGATCGCGGTGGCCCGAGTAGATGGCCAGTTGGACGAAGAAGAAACCTCTTTCTTCATGCAAATCGCAGAAGGGGTAGGCATCGAAGCGCCACTGGCCCAAACCTATCTGGCCGATGAAGCAGGTGCACCTTTGGATATCAGCGGGATCCCGCCCATGCGCAATGCGGCAGGGGCCTTGATCCTGCGGGATTTGGCAGCAATGGCGGTGGTGAATAGCCAGCTGGTGGAAAAAGAAGAGGAGCTAATTTTCGAGATCGGCAAAGCCATGCAGTTCAGCGCTGAGGAGATCAACGAGTTTATCGACTGGGCCTTCATGGGACTGCAGTGGCAACTCAAAAGCGCATCCCTGCTGGAGCGCTATGCCCAGCCCTCCCCCCAACCTTCTGAATGACATTGGGGTAGCGGGTAGCATAACGACAACCCGCCTTGGCCACTGCATCAACACTCCGGCTTGGTGTTTCCTTGAACCAAGCTAGGGGGGGTTTCTAGATTGAGTCAGATCATATGGTCGTTTCAGGTTAGGGTGATACACCTGGGCTACTGAGAAAGCCTTCTAGACTGGTGCATCCAATGTTTTAGGTGTGAGTGCAGTGTCCTAGGTTGTGTTGATCTTTCATTTGAGCCAAAAGAGAGCACTGACGAGATAGAGAAAACTCAAGAAGTTCCTGGCCAATTTGTCAAAACGA
>NZ_JBSSCC010000056.1:0-12312 GCF_054059455.1 Thermostichus sp. MS-CIW-23
ATGGCCGGCACTGCGTTTTTAAAGGGCGTCGGCTACGGTCGGCGCTATCCTTCCCTGCCCTGAAGGACGGGGCTTGCCGCGCCTTTTGGTCAGGGTGCGTACTCTTCAAACTCGCTCCAAAAAGGCCACCCCCTCCACATGCCCGGTTTGGGGAAAGAAGTCAGCCGCCCGCCATTGGGTAAGGCGATAGGATCCCTCTGCCAGTAGGATCTGCAAGTCTCGCGCCAAAGTGGCAGGGTGACAGCTAATGTAGACGATGCGTGGTGGTCGTCGCAGCTTTAGGGTCTCGAGCACTTGGCGGTCGCAGCCGCGCCGCGGCGGATCCAGCACCACAATGTCGGCAGGGGGCAGGGTCGGCAAAACCTGTTCCACCGTGCCCTGGAAAAATTGGGCTGAGGCGATACCGTTGAACTGGGCATTGTAGCGGGCTTGGGCCACCGCTTCCGGCAAAGCTTCCACCCCCATCGCCCGTTTCGCCCGTTGCGCCAGCAGCAAGGTTAAGGTGCCGATGCCACAGTAGGCATCCAGGATGGTTTCCTCTCCCCGCAGGTTCAGTTGGTCGGCTATCCAGGTAAAAAAGGCTTCTGCTTGCTCTGTGTTGACCTGGAAGAAAGAGGTGCTGTCGATCCAGAGGGAAAAACCGGCAAATTCCTCCCGCAAAGACCCCCGACCGGCAATCACCTCAGTCTCCGGGCCGAAGATGGCATTGGTGCGGGCCGAGTTGAGATTGAGACAGACCCCCACCAGGTCAGGGTAGCGCTGCATCCAGCGTTCGGCCCAGCTTTCCAGATGGGGCAGGCGACGACTGCAACTGACCAAGGTCAGGAGCACCTCGCGGGTACGGCGACCGATGCGCAAACCCAAGTGGCGGAGATGACCTTGGTGACGACTTTCGTCGTAGACACTCCAGCCCGTTTCTTGGAGATCCCGCTTGATTTCCCTCAGGAACACATCCAGCCGCTCGTCTTGCACGGGGCATTGGTTGAGGTTCACCAGGCGGTGGCTGCCCCGTTGGTAGTAGCCCATGCGCAAGGGCTGGCCCTCCGGTTTGGCCATGGGGTAGGTGACCTTGTTGCGATAGCGCAGCGGCTGCCGGGATCCCAAAATAGGGACAGGCTGCGGCAGAGTCAGACCGCCAATCCGCTCCAGTGCATCCCTGAGGATTTGCTGCTTGGTGGCCAATTGCTGGGCATAGCTGACATGTTGCCATTGGCAGCCACCACATTTGTCCGCCACAATGCAGGCTGGTCGCACCCGTTGGGGAGAGGGAGAAATCAGCGACCGAATTCGCCCGACCAAGTAGTTGCGCTTGATCTCGGTTATTTGGGCCACCACCTGATCCCCGGGCACCGCCTGGGACACAAACACCACTCGCCCTTGTCCAAGTCCTACCGTGTGGGCAATGCCATCTCCCTGGGGGGTCAGGGCCGTGACCTCCAACGCCAAGAGATCCCCAGGTTTAACGGGATCAGGAAGGACGGAAGGGATCGGATGTTCCATTAGGCTGTTTCGCCGAAATTCGAAATAACTATAACCATAGGTCAGGTCGTGTTGGCTGGAGTCAGCATTGCCGGAAAAAGCTGTAGCAAGGCAAAAAGCATGTCAGCCGCCAACTGCTTACGGGATTGAAAACCCCATCCAATGAAGTGGTTCACTCCTTGGTCAAAGCAGATAGAGAAGGCAAAACATCTTCTCGAAAAGGAACCTCGTTTTGATTCACGTTCTCCAGCTCGGCCAACATGAGAGGGTTAACCCGGTTTAGGTAGGGCACCAAAACCTGTTGTAGCCTTCGGCTGTAGAAGCGGTGGTAGCTGTACACAGGCGTGGCCGGAAATCCCCGTCGAATCTTATGGGATCCCCCTGCGCCGGGATCAAAGTTGCGGATCCCTTCTCGGATGGCGAGGGCAATGGGCTCGTAGTAGCAAACGTTAAAGTGCAAAAACTTCACCTCCTCCCGACAACCCCAGTAGCGCCCGAACAGGCGATCTCCCTTACGAATACAAAAAGACATCCCCACAATTTCTGCATTCCGTTCCCCGGCCACCAGCACAACTCGCTCCCGATAGTCGGGATAGAGAGACTCGAAAAAGCGGCGATTGAGATATTTGCTCCAGTTCCAAAATTGGGCGCAGGTGTTGCTGTAAAAGTCGTACATGAGAGACAACAGGCGGGGCGTGATCTCCTCTCCTGTGTAAATCTTGAGTTCTAGGCCGCTTTTTTCCATTGCAGCCCGCTCTCGCTTGATGTTGCGCCGCTGGTTGGCATTGAACTGGCTCAAAAAGTCTTCGTAAGAGCGGTAGCCGGGGTTGTGCCACTGGTAGTTGTGGGTGATCCGGGGCGTAAATCCATCCGACTCCAATTGAGTCCGCCAGTCCAGATCTACATAAAGCAAGCTAAACACCGAAATATCCTTCTCTTGGCAAAACCGGTCAATGGCTGCCAGCATCAACGACCACACCTCTGCTTCCGAATACTCGGGATGGACGAGGATGCGATAGCCCGTGGCCGGGGTGAAGGGGGCCATGCCGATTAACTTCGGGTAGTAGCGTTCCCCCAATTGGCCGGCAACTGCAGCCCATTCTTGGTCAAAGACAAACTCCCCTTGACTGTGGCTTTTCAAATACAAGGGGGCAGCAGCAATCAACTGGCCGTCTGCCTCCACCAACAGGTGACAGGGCAGCCACCCTGTCCTGCGGCTGGCACAACCTGAGCTCTCTAGGCTGTGCAACCATTCGTATTCCAAAAAAGGAGAGGTGCGCTCCGTTTGCAAGGCGTGCCAGGCCCCTGCTGGGATCTCGCGAATATCGTGGCACCAGCGCCATTTCAACCCGGTTGACATTTGCCTGCTCGGATCAGACCAACCCGCCGTGCAATTGCCTCAGCTTGGCTGGGAAAAGGCCCCCAATGCTCTTGCCGACTCAAGAGGGGATCCCCCGCCGCCAAATGCAGCACCTGGCAGGATCCCTGCGCCTGCTTGATTATGGACCACCCTGAAGCGGGGTCGGAAACCACGCTGCTGCTCCTTTGCCCGTCCACAACTTCCCCAGCGGAAAACCACACTTGTGGGTTCTGGTTTGATTTTAATCGGGATCCCTGGGCTCGTAGTAACGGTTGGCCAATTCCAAAGCCATCTGAAACTTCTGCTCGCGGGTGAGGTCAGCCCGTCGGGCAATGTGAGCAAAGCGGTTGATATCTGGGGGCAGGAAGTCGAAAGGACGCTGTTCCCGCACGATGTCCAAGACCAAATCGCAAAGGGCCTGCTGGTAATCGTTGTAGAAGATCTCTCCCAAAGCCTTGAGCCGCCCATCGGGCACCGGATTGTTAAAGTCGATGGCCTGGAGCTCTCCCTGCTCGTCGATAAATAGCTCCACCGAGTTCATTTCATAGCCCAAAACTCGATTGATAATCCGACAGGTATTGATGACTTTCTGGCCCATTTCCGGGGTAAGAAATTCTGGATCAAACAGATATTCGCTGGCATCGAACTTGCGAAAGATATACTTGATCGGAATGATCTTTCGGCCAATGCAGAGGGCGCGAATCTGCCAAGGGTAAGGGGTTTTGACCTTCTCTTGGATCATCATCACCTGAGATCCAGAGCGGTCGTAAAAATAGAGGAGCTGCTCCATGTTGTGGGCTATTTCTACTCCAATGGCCTCTCGCCCCTCCGCCGGCTTAATCACAATTGGCCAGCCCAGATCTTCCGCCATCCCCTGCCAATCGAAAAACTTGTGATACTTAAAGTCCTCTGCTTTCAATGCGGGGGCTTCTTTAGGGGGCAGAATGTAAGTTTTGGGGATGGAGATCCCCAGCTCTTTGACCACCATGTAGGCAGCATCTTTGTTGCGCAGGTAGTAATAAAAGCTAAACGGGTTGTTGATGAGGTAAACCCCCCGAAAGGCAAAGCCCATGAATAGGCCGATGGCTTGGGGGTAAAGGTAGCTGAAGCGATCCAGGATCAAGCGATACTTGGTGCGGTAATCCAGGTTCACCTCGTGAATGGTGACATGTTCGGCCCGGATCTTGTAAGTTTGGCCGTTGCGAGCTTGAACAGGGGGAAGTGCGTTGAGGCGGGCCAGAGTATCGTCCCCAAAAGGCTCGCTGAAGTGCAGGCTGCCAACCCAATAGTCTTCAATCATCAAAGCTCTCTCAAAAGCTATTCCCTGCAAGGGATCCTACGCGAAGGCGCGGATTTGCGCTTGCCAAGTGGGCCAGTCGTGATCCCCCTCCCATACCTCCAGTTGATGGGGGATGTTGTTGCGGCTGAGCACTTCCGCCAGACGCAGGTTGTCGCTGAGGCAGTGGTCGTGGCGAGCGGTGAGCAGCTTCAGCTCGGTGTTGCGCCCGCCCAAGTGATCCCAGAGTTGCCGGCTCATGTTGGACATATAGGCCAGCGGGTTGATGAAATACAGCTCCTGCTCTGCCCGTTGGGGATCCCAGCCGGTGACAGAGCCGAGAGCGGCCACATCGTAGGGCCCCCCCAGAGCCAAACAACGGCGCACTAGGCCGGGATGCCGACAGGTGAGGTTGACAGCATGGGTAGCTCCCAGGGAAAACCCAGCCACCACCAGAAACTCATTCTGCGCCTCGGCCTTGGCGTAGGGGATCAGCTCTTCTACCCAGTGCTGCTCCAGCAACAGCCAACGCTCCCGCCGTTGGGGCAAGTCCAGCTGGCGGTTGAACAAAGTCTCCCAATCCAGGGTTTCCACGCAAAAAGCCTGCAAATAGCCCTGCTCCAGATGATGGCTGAGGCTGGCAATAATGCCGCGATCTTCCACGTCAAAAAAACGCCCGTTGCTGGTGGGCAGACAGATCAGCGGGTAGCCGTGATGCCCGAAGTGGAGCATCTCCATTTCCCGGCCCAGGATCTGAGAGGGAAAGCGCAAGTAGCGGCGAGCGTAGGCCATGAAAAACGGGGAAGGGATCCTCAAGAAATACCCAACCTTTCCGGGGGAAGCATTCTGCTCTGCCTGGTCGAGAAAGGCAAAGGGCACTCTCTGGAAAGGTCCACAAGAGCCACCAGAACAGATGGGAGCAGACCTGACCAACTGACAGGAACCTCAGGAAATTTCCGTGAACAGATCCTTGAGGGCCGTGCGGGCGGCCAAGTGCTTGCGGGTGGACTCGAGAATTTCGGCTTCCCGGCGCAGCCGCCTTTCGGTACTGACCATTTCCAGCAGAGCTTGCTGCTCTTGGGGGGCCCCATGGAAGTGGCTAGCCACCCAGTAGGACAGTTCTATGGGAGTGGTGGGGAGCTGCTCCGGCAACTGTGCATCCCGCTCCATTAGCTTGCCCGAGAGACGCACCACATCTTGAAGGAGAGTGGTAACCTGGCGCACCCAGCCCTGCAGGTCATCGGAAGGGGTGGTCGGCTCATCCTCAATCCATTCCACCAGCCCCACCCGGAAGGGTTTTTCCCGCACGTAATCCAAGACGCGGAAGCGCTGCTGCCCCAAGGTCAAAATGTCCATACGGTCATCCGGCAATCGCTGCACCTGCAACACCTCAGCACAACAGCCCACCCGCACTGGGGATCCCGTCTGGGGATTGAACATCAGCACCCCAAAGCGGCGATCCGTCTCCAGAATGGTGTTGATCATCATGCGGTAGCGGTACTCGAAAATGTGCAGCGGCAGAGGTCGGCCCGGAAACAGCACCACCTCCGGCAAGGGAAACAGCGGCAGCTCGCGAACATCCACGGAAGAAGAAGGCATAGGGCTTGTGCTTCTCGCTGTACTGAGTCTAGCCCATCTTTATTGGCCAATCTTTATCTCTGCTAAAGGTAGGGGATTGACAGGGAGGGGATCCCTCAAGAGAAGCGGTGGTGCCAGACTGTGATGGCAATCGCCAAGGCATCGGCGGCATCATCCGGGCGGGGCAAGCTGGGCAGGTTGAGTTCCCGGGCCACGGCAGCTTGTACAGCCTGCTTGTCGGCGCGTCCGTAGCCTGTCAAACTTTGCTTGACTTGGGCGGGCGTAAACTCCACCGGCAACAGATGATGCTGGGCCAAGGTGAGCAGGATCACGCCACGGGCTTGGGCGATGGCAATGGTATTGCCCATTTTGTAGAAAAAAAGTTTTTCCAGCCCCACCTGATGCGGGCGCAGTTGGCGCAGCAACTGGCTCAAATCCTCGTGCAGCGTTTGCAGCCGCTCCGGCATCGAGTGTTGGCTGGGGGTGCTGATCACCCCATAATCCACAGGTTTCAACCCCGCAGATCCCGCCAGAATGCAACCAAACCCCATGGTTCCCAGACCTGGATCTAGGCCGAGGATGCGCTGCTCAGGTGGGGTGTCTCCTCTGTCGGCGAGGGGCGGGGGGATCTGACAAGGGCTATGGCCTGCCGGGTGACTGCGCATGATGGGGATGATCGGTGTGCAGGTAGGTCAGGCCCGAGATCAGGGTGAGAACCACCGCCACCCAAAAACAAGGGATCCCTCCCGGCCACCCCAAAATCAGCAAAGCAATGGCCAGGATTTGGGTTACCGTCTTGGCTTTGCCCCAGAAATTGGCACCGCGGATTTGGCTTTGGTTGACCCGCCAGCCGGCGATGGCCAGCTCCCGCCCCACCAGCAAAAACACGCCCCAAGCGGGGATCCGCCCCAGTTCCAGCAGGCCCAGCAGCGGCGCCAACACCAGCAGCTTATCCACCAGAGGATCCAAAAACTTGCCCATATCGGTTACCAAGCCATAACGGCGGGCCAAATGGCCATCCAGCCAATCGGTTGCCGCCGCCAACAGGAACGCCCAGAGGGCCAACCTCTCCCCCAGTGGGGATCGCAGGCTCAGGCCCAGCAAAACAAAAGGGATCCCTGCCAGCCGCAGCAGGGTGACGGCGGTGGGCAGGTTCACCCACTCCAGCTTGGCACGTTGGACGGCGCTGGGATTCTCCACCTTCGGATCTGGCCTCAAGGATCAGAACTATCAGAATTATCGGTAACGGCCCAGGCGCTCGGTGAGCAGGTGGTAAAACCCCTGGGCATCCACCCCAAAAGCCACCTGAACATTGGCGAGGCGACCACTGGATCCCCAGCGATCCACCACCGTCCGGCCCAGGTTCAAGGGGCTAGCCGTTTCCACCTCGACGTAGCAGGGCTTGAGCTCGAACAACTGCGGCTGTAACAGATAGGCAATCACACAAGGGTCGTGCAATGGCCCTCCCGGTAGCCCGTAGCGTTCTACGTCGACCTTACCGTAAAAGGTGAGCATATTGGCCACCGTCTGCCCAACGCGGGTGCCCAGGGCGCGGATGCGCTCAATCCGCTCCGGCGTGCTGAGGACCTGTTGGGTGACGTGCAAGCCCAGCATCACCACCTCCGGGATCCCGGCGCTGAGCACGATCTGGGCGGCGTGGGGATCGGTGAGGATGTTGAACTCGGCTGCCGGGGTAACATTCCCCTCAAAGGCGGATCCCCCCATAAACACCAGCCGCTGGATGCGCTCCACAATCCGGGGCTGCTGCACCAGGGCCACTGCCAAGTTGGTCATCGGGCCCAGCAAAGCCAAGGTAACCGGCTCAGGGGCAGCCATCAGGGTTTCAATCAGATACTCCACCGCATGCTGGGATCCCAAAGGCATCTGGGGCTCCGGCAGATCCGCTCCGTCGATCCCGGTTTTGCCATGCACCTGCTCGGCGGTTTCCAGAGGGCGCAAGAGAGGTCGGGGGCAGCCAGCATACACCCCCATCTGCGGCTGACCGGCCAATTCACAGATCTGTCGAGCATTGCGGCTGGTTTTGTCCAAGGAGACATTGCCAGCCACCGTGGTAATGCCCAGCAATTGCAGCTCTTCTGGCGACGCCATAGCCAGCAGCAGAGCCACCGCATCGTCTTGGCCAGGGTCACAGTCGATGATCAGGGGCACCATAGGGATCTCGGCAGCAGCTCACTCACCCCTAGTTTAGGTTTTTCTCCCGCTCTTTTCCTCTGGCCGGTGAGCGCGGATCCCGGTCAGATTTAAGATAGGAAATATATCTTCATCCTTTGTCTTGTTGCCTGACACCCATCCACTGCGCATCAACCTGTTGCTGGATTGGGAGCCGCCAGCAGGAGAGCCCCTAGCTTGCGAGGACTGGCTACCCCCTGAACGCTTTGTTGTCGAGTGTTTTCAGGATCAAGCTACCTTCCTAGAGGCTCTCAGGAGACAAGACGGCCATGTCGATTGCTTGGTGCTCCTGGTGGATCCCACTCGGCTGCAAGAGCTGCACGATCTGGGCAATCAGCTCTGCGCGTGGGGACTGCTGCTGCCGACGGTGTTGGCGATTGTGCTGGAAGAATCCCACCTGCAAAAGGAAACACCGGAGACGGAAGGAGAGATCCCTGCCACCTCATCTTTGGTGAAAGCATTGCTCAAGCGAGAGCAGTTTTTCTACCACAACGCCACCCTCGTCCGTCCCATTTCGCCACAGGAGCTGAAGGGGCAGGTGCGGGCCGACTGTACCGCTTCGGGATCCCCTTCCGTCTTGGAGCTGCTGGTGGATCGGGCCATCGCCTTGTTTCTGCAGATGTCTCCCACTTGCGGCCTCCCGCAGGGCCCAGTGCATCCCAGCGATCAGCCCTACCTGGCCTACAGCAACCAACAACAACGGCGGCTGGCGGAGAAATTGCGGGAACGGCTGGGCTACGCCGGAGTGTACTATCATCGTGACCCAGAGCTGTTTTACCGTCGCCTCCCGCCCCACGAGCAGCAAGCCCTCATGCGACGGCTGCGTAACCTTTACCAGGCAATCGTCTTGGACTATTTTCAATCTCCCGAGACCGTCAATGCCCGCATCGACGAGCTGGTGGCCTTGGCCTTTTTTGCCGATATCGGCGCTGCTCAACTGCTGGAGCTGCACATGAACTTGATGGAAGACTTTGCCAAACAATTGAAGCTGGAAGGCCGCAGCGAAGAGATCCTGCTGGATTACCGCCTTACCCTGATCGATGTGATGGCCCACCTGAGCGAAATGTACCGCCGCTCCATTCCCAAAACCGCTCCAAGGGATCCTTAGATATGTCCACTCGCAAAGCCTATGTTCTCAAGCTCTACGTGGCGGGCAACACCCCCAATTCTCTGCGTGCCCTCAGCACCTTGCAAGACATCTTGGAAAAGGAGTTCCGCGGCGTGTACAGCCTGAAGGTGATCGATGTCTTGAAAAATCCGCAACTGGCAGAGGAAGATAAGATCTTGGCAACGCCGACCTTGGCCAAAATCCTGCCGCCACCGGTGCGGAAGATTATTGGCGATCTGTCCAACCGCGAGAAAGTGCTCATCGGCCTGGATCTGCTCTACGAAGAATTGGACGAAGAGGCTTGAGACAGGCTGCAGGAGCAAGGAGAGTGGGATGAACCAGTCATTGGGGCCTTCTGAGCCAGAAAAGCCACAAGATAACCAAGATAACACCGCAGAGGACTCCACCGAACCAACCCCAGACAACCACCGGGCGGATCTCTCAGAGCTGCGAGGGATCCCCAAAAAACAGACGGGCATCGAGGGCTTTGAAGACATCAGTCACGGTGGGCTACCCCTGGGACGCACCACCTTGGTCAGCGGCACCTCCGGCACCGGCAAAACCCTGTTTGCCATGCAGTTCCTTTACAACGGCATTGTGAAGTATCAAGAGCCGGGGATCTTCGTCACCTTCGAGGAAACCCCCGCCGATATCATTCGCAATGCCTCCAGCTTTGGCTGGGATCTGCAGGCCCTCATCGACAGGGGCCAACTGTTTATCCTGGATGCCTCCCCCGATCCCGAAGGCTATGAGGTGAGCGGCAACTTTGATTTGTCGGCCCTCATCGAGCGCATCCAGTACGCCATTCGCAAATACAAAGCCAAGCGGGTCTCCATCGACTCAGTGACAGCCATCTTTCAGCAATACGACCCTGCCGGTGTGGTGCGGCGGGAGCTGTTCCGCCTGACGGCCCGCCTCAAGCAGGCCAACGTCACCACCGTCATGACCACGGAGCGCACCGACGAGTACGGCCCCATCGCCCGCTACGGCGTAGAGGAATTCGTCTCCGATAACGTGGTGATCCTACGCAACATCCTGGAGGGAGAGAAACGGCGGCGCACCATTGAGATCTTGAAGCTGCGGGGCACCACCCACATGAAGGGGGAATATCCCTTCACCATCACCAACGACGGGATCAACATCTTCCCCTTGGGAGCCATGCAGCTGACGCAGCGCTCCTCCAACGTGCGGGTCTCCTCCGGCATCGAGAAGCTGGACGAAATGTGCGGCGGCGGTTTCTTCAAGGACTCGATTATTTTGGCCACCGGCGCCACCGGCACGGGCAAAACCTCGCTGGTGAGCAAATTCCTGGAGCGGGGCTGCCTGGATGGGGAACGCTGCATTCTCTTTGCCTACGAAGAGTCGCGGGCGCAGCTGTCCCGCAACGCCTCCTCCTGGGGCATTGACCTGGAAGAGTTCGAGCGGCAGGGCCTCCTCAAGATCATCTGCGCCTACCCAGAATCTGCCGGCCTGGAAGACCACCTGCAGAAGATCAAAACCGAGATGATGGCCTTCAAGCCCTCCCGCATGGCTATCGACTCCCTGTCAGCCCTGGCGCGGGGAGTGAGCCAAAATGCCTTCCGCCAGTTTGTAATCGGGGTAACTGGCCTGGCCAAGCAGGAGGAGATCACCGGCTTTTTCACCAACACCACCGACCAATTCATGGGATCCCATTCCATCACCGAATCCCATATTTCCACCATCACCGACACGATCATCCTGCTGCAATACGTGGAGATCCGCGGAGAAATGGCCCGCGCCCTCAACGTCTTCAAAATGCGGGGATCCTGGCACGACAAAGGGATCCGCGAGTACCTGATCTCCAATGCGGGCATCCAAATCCGCGATTCCTTCCGGGGCTACGAGCGCATCATCAGCGGATCCCCGACCCGCATCAATGTGGATGAGAAAAACGAGCTCTCCCGGATTGTGCAAAACGTCCAGGCCCTCGAGGAAGAAGGGTTGTGAGCGGTTACAACAGTTCCGTGAGCGGGCGCGGCAACAGACCCGTTGAGTCAAGCGAATTTCCAACACCGCTCAACACCGCGCAAGCCCTGCACTTGCGGCTGGCAGGGAGGGATCGGCCCAGACAAGGATTTCCCCGCGGCCAATGGCGAACAGTGGTAACCCACCTACAAATTGGGTAGTATGCCTCTAGCAGTAGCGCAAAGGGCGGGGTTTCCCGGTGTGTTTAGCTTTTTCGGTGGCTCCAAAACCCGAACCATGCTTGGGGTGGACATCAACCCCGAGCGCATCGCCGTTGCCCAACTGAAAAAGCAGGGCAATGGTCGCTATCGTCTGGCCCACTACCACAGCGTGGACATGCCAGAAGGGGCGATGGTCGAAGGACGCATCCTCGATCCGAGCACAGTTGGCTTGATCCTGATGAATTTGCTCAATGAAAACAAGGTACCCACCAACCTGCCGGCAGCCACAGCAGTGCCCGTAAGGGAGGCCATCGTTCGTCTCATTCGCCTGCCTGCCGACCTGCCCGCCGATGAGCTGCGCCGGGTGGTTTTGGAGCAGGAGGCCGAACTTTACATTCCCTATCCGCGGGATCAGGCGGATGTCGACTACCAGCCCTTGGGTCTCGATCTTTCCCAGGATGGCATTGAGCGCATCGAAGTCTTGCTGGTGGCCATCCCCAAAGAGGTGGTGGACAACTACCTGGAGGTGCTGCAGGTGGCCAACTTGCAGGTGCGCTGTGTGGAGCTGGCCAGCTTCTCCCTCATTCGCACCATCCGCGATCAGCTAATCCAGTACGGCCCCCAAGAGGCCGTGTTGCTCAGCTCCATCGGCTACGACAGCAGCGAGATCAGCATTTTGGTGAACGGGATCCCGCAATTTACCCGCACCGTCAACATCGGCACCATCCACATGCGGCAGGTGCTGGCCCAATCCCTGAATCTGCCGCTTAGCCGCACCGGCGACCTGTTGCGAACTCTGAGGTTACCCTTGATCAACCCCACCGATATTTTGGCCACGGGAGAACAGCCGGCGCCCAGCAATCCCGGTGTAGCAGCAGTAACGCGCGTTGTCTCCGATTTGGCGGATGAACTGAAGCGCTCCATCGACTTCTTTACGAGCACAGAAAGCAGCTCGCCTGTGGTGAAAGTACTGCTGGCCGGAACTGGGGCAAGCATCGGCCAAATCGACGGCTTCTTATCTCAGTCGTTGAGCGTGGCGGTGGAGTTGGCGGATCCCTTTGGCAACATTGTCGTGCCGGATTCAGCTAGAAATCGCAGGAGCCCCGCACTGTACCCGTAGGGTCAGTGTCGGGAGGAATGCGGAAGTTATGATAGAACCATGACCCAAGTCCTG
>NZ_JBSSCC010000057.1:0-11499 GCF_054059455.1 Thermostichus sp. MS-CIW-23
GACTTGCGAATGGATGGCTCTGTACTGCGGAAACAGGGCTTTCGTCTTCACCAAGTCCCGTTTTTGGGAGTAGAAATCGGGCTTGTCTTTCAGCTTGGGCAAATGACAGACTAGGGGACAAGCATTGATGTCACAGCGATTGTGTTCCCACCACGCAAAGCGCTCTGCCAAGCGGTAGTTGTACTGCTTCCGTAACAAGTCTAGCCACTCGCTCATCAAAGCAATCTGGCTGGGCGTAGGTCGCAAACGGTACTGGTAAGCAGTTCTCATTGAGGCAAGGGTAATCTACTGGAATGAATCCTACCCTATTGCTTCATGCGGTGGGGTTACCGTCTCGGTTTTAGGCCAGTCCATTGAAAACCAAAGTGTCCCCGCCTTTCATCCCGACCCTCACCCTGGATAGTGGTGAGTGGATAGTGACTAGCCACTAGTCACTAACAGAGGGCAGGGCTTCCCGGCGGTCTAGCTAACGCTACGCATCGCCAACAGGAGCGATGAGCAGGGGAAACGCTACAAAAAACAAACCGTGAAAAATCCCCCGGCCTCAAGGGTGAGGAGAACGTCAAACTGCCCAAAATTCCCCTGCAATTTGCAATGGCCACAAAAGGGGATCCCTAGAGCTTGCGGGAATAGAACTCAACCACCAAAAGCTCGTTGACCGGGGCGCAAATTTGCTCGCGGGGGGGCAATTCCTTGATGCGTCCGCGCAGCTTTTCTTTGTCAAACTCCAGGTAGTCCGGCAAAAACAACCCCGGATACTCCGCGTAGGCGGCCACCAGCTTGCGGGAAGATTCCTTGTTTTTTACTGTAATCACATCCCCCACTTTGCAGCCATAGCTGGGAATGGTTACCTTTTGGCCGTTAACCTCTATGTGGCCGTGGCTCACGAGCTGCCGAGCTGCCGGAATGGTTGGAGCCATGCCCAGACGAAACACGATGCAATCCAACCGCATTTCCAGCATTTGCAGCAAGGCCAAACCGGTGGATCCCTTGGAGCGCCGTGCCTTGCGCATGTAGCGGATCATCTGCCGCTCGCTCAGCCCGTAGTTGAAGCGCACCTTCTGCTTTTCTTCTAAGCGAATGGCATATTCGGATTTTTTCTTGCGCTCGGCGCCATGCATACCGGGCGGGTTGGTATTTTTGGGGCGCTTGCGCGTCAAGCCGGGCAGATCAAGTCCCCCGAAGCGACGAATAATTTTTAGGCGGGGGCCTGTGTAGCGGGACATGGGGGCATTTCTCCGAAATCAGCAAACAAAGTCAGCAAGAGATGGTCAGCTGGGGAGCAAGAGGACGAGGCACCAAAAGAATCGGCGATCTACTATATTAAGCGTTTAGTTCCTGCTTTGGACAAGGGGTCAAGGCGGTCTTTTGGGATCCCGTCTCCACCGTTCTAACTGTCTTGTCAGTCGTAGTGAACCCCCAGCTGAGTGCGGATGAAAGCGCGATCTTCGCTAAGCAAGCCGTTGAGGGTGCGCCGTTCCCCCAAGATGGGATCCGGATCCAGGCCGATGGCTTCCAAGTCGGCCAGCACCATCAGCTCCACCAACTGCGGGAAGCTCACCTTGGGCTCCCATCCTAGGACTCGCTTGGCTTTTGAAGCATCCCCCAACAGCAGATCCACCTCGGTTGGGCGGTAGTAGCGGGGATCGATCTCGATCAACACTTGGTCTTTGTACAACCCCTGTTCGGCTTGGCCGGAACCTTTCCAGGTAATCGGCAGGCCCACCAGCGCGAAGGCCCGTTCCACAAACTCGCGCACAGTGTGGGTTTCCCCGGTAGCCAGCACATAGTCATCCGGCTGGGGTTGTTGGAGCATCATCCACATCCCCTCGACGTAGTCTTTGGCGTAGCCCCAGTCCCGCTTGGCATCCAGGTTGCCCAGGTAGAGCTTGTCCTGTTTGCCGGCCACAATGCGGCTGACGGCGCGGGTGATCTTGCGGGTTACAAAGGTTTCCCCTCGCCGTGGGCTTTCGTGGTTGAACAAGATACCGTTGCAGGCGAAGAGGTTGTAGGCTTCGCGGTAGTTGACCGTCTGCCAGTAGCCGTACACCTTGGCACAGGCATAGGGGCTGCGCGGGTAGAAGGGGGTGGTTTCCTTTTGCGGGATCTCTTGCACTAGGCCGAACATCTCCGAGGAGCCTGCCTGGTAAAACTTCACCCGGATCCCGGTGCGCTGCTGGTAGTCGCGGATGGCCTCTAGAAGACGCAGCGTGCCCATGGCCACTGCATCGACGGTGTATTCCGGCGCATCAAAGCTCACCCGCACGTGGGATTGGGCCCCCAGGTTGTACACTTCCGTCGGCTGCACCTGTTCCAAAATCCTGCGCAGGGTGGTGCCATCCGTGAGATCCCCGTAGTGGAGAAACAGCCTGGCCTGGGGGTTGTGGGCATCCACGTAGATGTGGTCGATGCGGTCGGTGTTGAAGGTGCTGGCGCGGCGGATGATGCCGTGAACTTCGTAGTTTTTCTTCAACAACAGCTCGGCCAGATAGGAGCCATCCTGTCCGGTGATGCCGGTAATTAGGGCACGTTGGGTCATAGAGCTGGGGGCAAAGACTAGGAAAACACCAAAAATCAAAATGGCCTGAGGCTCAAGTCCAATGGCAAAACTCAAACCTCAAAGCGGAGACCTTGAAGCTAGAACATTATAGTGCAGCGGGACTCCTTCTCCTCAGGCAGGGCCCGCCGAGGCACATTCCTGGCCAAGGGTGTGGTCTTTCAACCGTTGCAAAGCGGCAGTCAGGGCTGTGGGCCAGGGATCCGGCTGGCGCAGTTGTCGCACTCCCTGGGGCAGGCACAGCACAGAGGCGCGGCTGGTGCGGGCAATGGCTTCCAGATCCGGCAAGGGATCCAGCAGCAGCCCTTTTTCCATAACTTTGCGCAAGAGCGGTTCGTAGCCAGGAGGCGGGGGCTCGTCAGCATGGCCCAACAAGTCTCCTTCAGGGCCGCGAAAGATCTGCTTGCGACCGGGAAGGGTGGCTTTGGCAAAGGAAGCTTTGGCCACCGGGATCCCATTGATTTCCACCAATTTGTACACCCCGTTTACGCCTTCTCCAGTTACCAGGCGGGTGCCCACCCCATAACCGCTGATGGGGGCTTGGGAGCGATGCAGGCGCTCGATCTCGTATTCGTCCAAATCCCCACTGACGAACACCGGGGCGCCTTGAGGCAAAATTTGTTTCACCCGGCGAGAGAGATCTTCCAAATCTCCCGAGTCGATGCGCACCCCGCCGATTTCCCCCTGGGATCCCAGTTGATCTGGGCTTCTGGCCGCAAAGAGCTGGGCTGCTGTGCGCGCCCCTTGGATGGGATCGTAGGTATCGATTAGAAGCGCAGCTTGGGGAAAGTAGCGCCGAAAGGATTGAAAGGCGCGGGTTTCGTCTCCCGAGAGAGCAGCAATGGCCATCACTAGGGAATGGGCCATGGTTCCTGCCGGCTTGCGCCCCAATTTCAGGGCTGCCAAGACGTTGGAGGTGGCATTGAACCCTGCCGCCAGAGCCGCCCGGGCTGCCCACAGCCCCGCCTGGGGACCAAAAGCTCGCCGGGTGCCGAACTCCAACAAAATGGCCTCATCCCCTGCTGCATCTCGCATACGGGCCGCCTTGGTGGCGATCAGGGTCTGGTAGTTAAAGGTGGACAGCAAGTAAGTTTCCACCAGTTGGGCTTGCCAGAGGGGGGCTTCCACCCGCAACAGGGGCTGGTTGGCGAAAATGGCGGTTCCTTCCGGCACCGCCCACACATCCCCCTCAAATCGGCAGCGGGCCAGCAGCTCCCAAAAGCGCTCCGGCGCATCGGCGAAAATGCCCGTTTCCCGCAGCGCTCGCAAAGCCTCGGGGGCGAAGCTCAGTTGCTGCAGATAGTCCACTGCCTGGGTGAGCCCCATGGCGATTAGGTAGCCATAGTCGGTGGGCAGCCGCCGCACAAACAGCTCAAAGGCAGCGGGCTGAGACTCTAGCCCTTCCCCCACGTAGCAGGCGGCCATGGTGAACTGGTACAGGTCGGTTAGCAGGCCATAGTCTTGGGGCCGCAACGACGAGAAATCAGGGCTCAACATGAAAAACCTCGGGGCAGAAGCCAGTGGGGAACGGCGGGATCGAGCAGAGGGCTGTTGCGAAGGTTATAGTGAAACTTACCATAAGTAAGGCTGCTTGTAGGGATCCACCAGAAGCATCACAACCCCAAAAAACCCTAAAAATCGGCCTCGACAAGACACCAAACCCAAACTCAGCCAGAAATACAGGCGGCCATCTGGACAAAATCTTGCCCCCAACTTATAGTGAAACCAACCATAAGTGTTACCCGTCCAACTCTATCGAGCGGGTGCAAGCCTGGTCAATCCAGCCCCCACCGGAAGAACGCCATGAATACCACTCTACAGGAGCTAACTGTTAAGGCTCCAGCGGGCCTTCCCCCCCACTTTGATCCGGAGCGGGTGGGAGAGATTTGGCGCGTGCCCTACCAACAGCGGGCAGCAGAAGCCGAGCTCTGGGCCAAGGAGCAAGGGATCCCGCCGGCAGAGGCGGATCGGGTGCGGGTGGGCTTGCTGCTCATTGATGTGCAGAACACCTTTTGCATTCCCGGCTTTGAGTTGTTTGTGGCCGGTTCCGGCGGATTGGGAGCGGTGGAAGATAATCGCCGGCTTTGTCAGTTCATCTACCGCAATTTGGCCTGCATCACCCAGATTGTTGCCACCCTCGACACCCACACGGCCATGCAGATCTTCCACCCCGTCTTTTGGGTGGACGCGCAGGGAGCCCATCCTGAGCCGGCCACGGCCATTTCGGCAGCCGATATCCGCTGCGGGCGGTGGCGGGTGAACCCGGCTGTAGCCGCCAGCCTGACCCAAGGGGATCTAACCCGGTTGCAGGTCTACGCTCTGCACTACGCCGAGCAGTTGGAGCAGGGGGGGAAATATCCCCTCATCGTCTGGCCCTACCACTCCATGCTGGGGGGGATCGGCCATGCCTTGGTGCCGGCGGTGGAGGAGGCGATTTTCTTTCACGGCATGGCCCGCCTTAGCCAGCCCAGCCTGCAGCTCAAGGGAGCCAATCCCTTGACGGAAAATTATTCCGTGCTTAGCCCGGAGGTTTTGACTGGGCCGGAAGGGGATCCCATCGACGAGAAAAATGAGCCTCTTATCCGCCACCTGCTGCAGTTTGATGCGCTGATCGTGGCTGGCCAAGCCAAAAGCCATTGCGTGGCCTGGACGGTGAGTGACCTGCTGCAGGAAATCCAAGCCACGGATCCCAGCTTGGCCAAGAAAGTTTATCTTCTGGAGGACTGCACCTCGGCGGTGGTGATCCCCGGCGTTGTGGATTTCAGCAAACAGGCGGAGGCCGCCTTCGCCCGCTTTGCGGAAGCAGGAATGCACCGAGTGCGCTCCACGGATCCCATCTGGGAGTGGCCTGAGTTTCCGCTCTGAAAGACTTATACAACACCGAGCAAAAGCGGACTTTCGCGCAGGTTGATGCTTTCTTTTTGCTTCCACGACCCATGGCCAGTGGTAGAGCTCACCTCTACCACCCCGCCAAAGGGATCTCCACAGGCGCGACTTCCCCGCAAGCTGCAGGTAGTTGCTCCTCGCTCTGAAAGAGCACACAGGCTGAAGGTGGAGCAAACTTTAGCCTAGGCGAAATGCCTACAAAAAATGTGCCAGCCAGCTCACCGGTTTGGCCAATCCACGTCAAGCTGCTATCGCCCAGACCAACAACGTCTGTCGGAAGGTTCGTCAGCGAGGTTGAGCATTGTGCTGCAAGCTAACCGATAGCCCGGTAAATCGAGGACTAGAGGGAAGCCCAAAGATCCCGGTCGATCTCCCTTCCAAGTGGTAGGATGCGGCAGGACAGCCTGTCGGAGTTGCCCTGTGTACAATCGCGTTAGCGGTGCGGAGCACTCTCGCGTTAGCGGTGCGGAGCACTCTCGCGTCAGCGGTGCGGAGCGCCCTGAAGCCAGTTCTACCGTCTCCAGCAGCCTGCGCCCCCCCAGCGGTGCCCGGGATCTCCTGCCGCGGGAAGTACAACGGCGGGAGAAGCTGGAGGCTCAGCTGACCCGGGTTTTCCGACGCTACGGCTACCAGCGCATCATCACTCCCACCCTAGAGCGGCTGGAAACGCTGCTGGCGGGGGGATCCATCCGCGCTGAGTCGGTGCTGCAACTGCGGGATGGCGAAGGGACGATGCTGGGGCTGCGCCCCGAGTTCACTGCTTCCATTGTGCGGGCGGCAGCCACCCGTCTAGCCGGTGGGCCTTTGCCGTTGCGGCTCTACTACCACGGCAGCGTTTTTCGCAACAGCCGGCGGGAGGAGGGATCCTACAGTAGCCAGGAGTTTTTTCAGTCCGGAGTGGAGCTGATCGGGGCAGGGGGATGGCTGGCAGATGCCGAGATTCTGCTGCTGCTGGCCGATTGCATTCGCTCGATCGGCATCTCTTCTTGTGTAAACGGGACGGAGGCCGCCTGGACGCTGCTGCTGGGAGATGTCAGCCTCACCGAGAGTTTGCTCAGCGCCGTTGCCCCCACGGCCCAAGCGGCAGTGCGCCGTGCCATTGCCCAGCTCGACTACGTTTACCTGGAATCGGCCCCTCTGCCAGAAGCCGCCCGCCAAATTGGCTTGCAGATTCTGGGGCTGCGGGGACAGCCCGGCCAAGTTCTTTCTGACCTGGCTCAGTTGCCTGTGCCGCCTGAGCGGCTGCGGGATCTGCGGCAGCTCTGCCAGGTGCTGGAGGAACATGGGGTGCGGGTGGTGCTGGATCTGAGCTTGTTGCAAACCCTGGCCTACTACACCGGCATCGTTTTTCAGGCGGTGGCAGGCGGGGAGATCATTGCTCTGGGGGGACGCTACGACCGGCTGCATGCTCTCTACAGCCCTCAGCAGGTCGAACAGCCGGGGATTGGCTTTACCCTTCTGCCGGATACGCTGCTGCGGCTCTTGCCCCCCGACCCCAAAACCGAGGAGATGGGCTGCAAACGGTTGGTGGTGCCCCTGGTGCCGGCAGGGATCCCGGCGGCGCTGGCCTTGGCCGCCCGCTGGCGAGAAGAGTGCTATGCCTACGGCACCCTAACGGGAACCGCACCGCTGACGCGAATGGAGTCAGTGGAGCTGGAATTGCTGGATCGGGCCCCTGAAGAGATCGAAGCCTATGCCCGCCAATGTCGGATCCCGGAGATCGCCTGGGTACAAGCCGACGGCAGCTACCACATCACCCACCCGGGCTAATGCTGGCAAGGTTGACCTCCCAACAGAGACGGGGCTGCACCAGTTGCAACAGGTGTTGGCGAATGCGTTCCAACTGCCGGATGGCGCTCTGCACCCCTGGCGCAAACGGCTGACGGGATCCCTGCGCCCAAAAATGCTGCTGCAAATAATCGATCAGCCACAGTTGTGCCGGCAGCTCCAAACTGGCCACCGCTCTGCCCAATTCCAATGCCTGCTGGAGAGAAGAGTGCCAGGGCCAACGTTTGAGTTCCTCAAGGAGCGACGGCGGGATCTGCTGCAGGTGCTGGTGGGCCAGCAAGGCCAGGCCGGGGCTGCCCTGGGCCAAGGCAATCAGCTCGGATCGAGGGATCCCTGCCAGATCTGGGCAACCCAACCCACTCAGCACCCGGTCGACCTCTTCTGGGCTGAGGCGGCGAAAAGGCACCATCTGGCAGCGGGACAACAGCGTCGGCAACAGCGAGGCCGCCTGGGGGGCGATGAGTATAATATGGGCTGGGCCTGGCTCCTCCAGGGTTTTCAACAAAGCATTGGCAGCGCTTTCCGCCAAGGTTTCGGCTCCCTCCAGCACCACCACCGCTCCCGATAGCGGGGCGGAGCCCTTTCGCTGGGCTCGAATCGGCTTGCGGGCACAGAAGCGGGATACCCCCTGCACCTGCTCCAGGCGAATTTGGGGCGGCGAGCGCCGTTGCAAGGTTTGCGCCTCCGGGGAGTCTGCCGCAATTAGGCGGCCTTGGTGCAGGTAGGTGGGGCTGACCCAGTGGAGATTGGGATGGTTGCCCGCCAGCAGCCAACGGCAGTGGGAGCACTTGCCGCAAGGGATCCCGGAGCTGGATTCGCACAAGAGGGCCTGGGCAAACCAACGGGCCATCAGCTTCCGCCCCACCCCTTGGGGGCCCAGGAAGCAGTAGCTGGAAGTCACCCGCCCCTTCTCCAGGGCCGCCACAAGCAGTCGTGCCGCCATCTCCTGCCCGACAATGTGCTGTGGAGGCAAGACCTTCATCCGCTTGACGGTCTCGGCGCTCGGACGGAGTTCTGGCATATCTCAGCATCCGCTGGCAGAAGCTGGCAGGAAATGTTTGCGAAAATACTGCAGCGTCTCCGGTCGCAATAACCCCCGCTCCACCAAGGGATCCCCCCAGTGGGGCGAAGATTCATCCATCGGCGGCAAGGACTCCAGCACTTCAGCAGCCAACAAGTCGGCAGCCTTGAGGAACTCTCCCACCGTGCGGCACCCCGACAAACGGGCAGAATACCCCCCATCCGCAAAGAACTTGATCGTGGTTGCCTTCAGGCCGGTACACTCGCCAATGACCGCGGTCAGCTTGCCCCCCGACTGTTGCCAGCGGCTGAGGATGTCTTGGATCTGGGGCCGATCCAGCAAGCCCGCTGCCTGCAAGTTTTGGAACAGATGCCTGGCCCAGGGGGTGAGTTCCGCCAGCAAAGGATCCGTCGGCGTGTCCTCAGGATTGGCGGGAAGCTCCCCGGCATCGGTCGCAGGTTCCTCCAGTCTCCTCGTAAGGACTGTGTTTCGCTCACGCGAACGTGCTGGCTCATCTTTGGCGGTTGAACCAGAGAAGTTGGCTGCTCTCAACTGGGCTTGGGCTGCTTCGGCGATCAGCTTTTGCTGTTCGTAACTCACCTGCAGCAGACGGTTGCGATTCTGCTCAATCTTGAGATTCTCTTGCAGGGACTCCAGGCTCTGCCGATAGGCCGCCAGCAGCTCTCGCGCGTCTCGCAGTTCCACCGTCAAGTTGGCCTGCTGCTGTTGAAGGGCGCTGAGGCGGGATCCCGTGGTTTTCAGTTGTTGTTGAGCTTGCTCCAAGGCTTCTTGGCGGGCTTGCAGGGATCCCTCCAGTTGGACAATGCGCTGGTCGGCCTCGGCCCGTTCTGCCCTGAGCTGGTGGATCAGGGCTTGGCTCTGCTGCAGTTGCTCCTCCAGTTGGGCAAGGTGCGCTTCGTAGTCACGGTTGGCTGCCATCAGCTGTGCTATTTCCGCTTGCAGTTGTTGTAGCTGCGCCTGTAAGCTTTCCACCTGCTCTGGGGGAACATAGCCGGAAAGCCGCGCCATTTGGGCCTCGTGCTCTTGCTGTAGCTGGGCGTAGCGCTCTTGCCACATCTGCAAAGCGGCCCTCAGCTCCGCAATCTGTTGCTCCAAGGCGGCAACCTGCTCTGGCCAGAAGGAATCCAGATGCCGGGATGGGGCAGCTTCTGGCTCTGCAGCTTGCTGGGCAAGTTGGGCCTGCAGCTGATCCCGCCCCGACCGGAGCTGCTGGAGCGCCGCTTCCAATTGAGCGCGTAGGTCAGCCACAACGCTGCTGGGCACCGAGTCCAACTGGCGTTTCTGCAGAATCTGGATTTGCTCTTGCAACTGCTCCAATTCCGACTGATAGCAATCTTGCTGGGTTTGCAACTGCCGCTGCGCCCTTTGCTCAGCAGCGCGGGCAAGAGCCAGCTCCGTTTCCAGCCTTTGCAGTTGTTCCCGCCAAACCCGCAAATCCTGCTGCAACGTTGCCTGGTGCTGGAGCTCTGCTTGTTGGAGACGGATGGTGGCTTCCAGTTTTTGAATGCGCTGCTGATACTGGTTTTGAAAATCGGCAATCTGCTGGTTCATGTTGGCCAGGATCCGATCCCATTCCTGTTCCTGGAGCTCGATTTGTAGCCGCAAGGCTTCCACTTGCTTGCGGTAGTCAGCCAAGGTGGCCGGTTGAGGCTCATCGGCAAAGGGATCCGAGGCTGCCGCGGCTAATGTTCCAGGGATGGAATCTCCCCCAGCCGCAGATTCAAGACTCGGCGGCTGAACCGTACTCTCTCTCCTGGCCTCTTCGGGTGCAGGCCAATCCTGAGCTGGGTCTTCTCGGCCAGGAATTGTCGATCTTCGGGGGATAGGCTGAACCTCGGGTACGGGATCCTTAGCCAAAAAAGGCTGCAGTGCTTCCCACGCATTGGGGGAAGCCATCCGTTGCAGTTGCACCTGAACATCCAAGGCGCGATCCAAAATGGCTGGCTGTACCCAGCCTTTCCAGGTGAGAATCTCCCCCAATTTCCGCCCGTAGCGACGCTGTTGGGCCAGAGCAACCCGCAACTGCTCAAAATCCAAGTGGCCCAGTGCCACCAAAATCTCTCCCAGAGAAAGGGACTGGCTGGGCAGGAAGCGGTAGAGAGCGGCTGGGGTGAGCCAGCCGTGCTCGAGACACACTTCTCCCAACTTGAGGTGGTTTTGCTGTTGCTCTCGCAGGGCCTGAGCCAACTGGGATTGGGAAATTAGCCCTGCCCGCAGCAGACGCTGTCCCAGCGGCAAGCTCGACTCAGCCTCACCGTCAGCAGCACCCCGCCCCTCCAGAAAGGGGAATGGGGTAGAGCCACTCTGGGAGGAAGAGGAGCGCGGAGGCATCAATAAAGTTCCCAGTTTAGGACTGTGTTGTTACTGTACTTTAGCTTATCGCCCCTCAGGATAAAGCACAAAGAGATGCCAACGCCACATTGACCAGAAAACTGGGTTACAAGCCCCGCCCTTTATGACGGCTTCTTGATACAGTAACTGCGAACTCCGCCAGCTTGTTCGCCTGCGGCGGCACTGAGTGCTTCGTGGTGCAGTACCTCTTACTAGAGGGACATTAGAGGGACAAAGTATCTGGGAGTCTCTTCCCAGTAATTAGGGCGGCGGCATCCCTCTTCGTGCATAGGGATGGAGCAGTACAGCCTGTTAAGGAATCAAGGGGCACAGTAGCAACACCTAGCAAACCAACTTCGGAAGCAGAATGGATTGATGAGTAGTCAAGAGGTCTCTGCTATCTGCTCCATCCCATACTTCCCGGCTCTGGAAAACTGCCGGATAAAAGGCTTCAATACCGACCACATCCTCTCAATCGGATTCAACTCTGGTGCATACACAGGCAGGTCTATGATCCGCGCACCTGTTCCTTGAATCAAACCCTCCACTTCCGAACTCTAATCACCACCTTCCGCGCATCCAGTTCCGGACATGAGTCACTTTGCAAAAACTCCAGAAAATTGCTCTTCCGCATTCCACCCTTGATAACACAACAGCCTACTGCCTCTCTCCAGGAAATAGCTTCAATAATCTTATGTTTTTTCCCTTTGCATCTCTGACGGTAACTGTAAGCTCTTTGACTGCGTAAACTCCGAGATACCCCTCCGTTCCATTGCCTCTCACACCCTTGTCTGGTCTAGAATACAGCCTGTTAAGGGCTCAAGGGGTACAATAGCAGCACTTAGCAAACCAACTTCGGAAGGAGGATGGATTGATCAGTAGTAAAGAAGTCTTC
>NZ_JBSSCC010000058.1:0-11497 GCF_054059455.1 Thermostichus sp. MS-CIW-23
TGCCCACTGCGCCCCCCTGCGGAATAGGCCAATTAACCTCGCGCTCGGTCTGGATCGACACGAACCACTTGCCAGCGTGCTTGGATACGGTGACGTTCTTCACTGTGCCTAGCACTTCTCGGCTATTGCGGTAGCGCACCCAACCAAGCTTAGGCAGGCAGATGCGGCTGTTGGCCTGGTCCAGCTGGATTTGCTTGGGGTCGGGATAACGGAAGCTGTCGGACCGGCCCTTCTTCTTGAACTTCGGGAAGCCGGCGCGTTGGGCGAAGAAGTGGCTGTAGGCTCGCTCCAAATCCTGGAGCGCCTGTTGCAGCGGATGCACCGGCGCATCCGCCAGCCACGCCGTATCTGCGCTGTGGCGCCACGCGGTGAGCAGCTGGCACAAGCCCGCATAGCCTAGCTTTTTCTGGCCTTGCTCGTGACGCTCCTTCTGCAACGCCAGTGCTTTGTTGTAGACGAACCGGCAGGAGCCAGCAAAGCGGCGCATCTGCCGTTCCTGCTGGCTGTTGGGCAGCAATTCGTACTTGAAGGCTTGAAGTCGTTGCACCGCTCAATCGTATTCTTGGCCTATGCGTGATGACAACGATATTCACATGGCCGACACTGCGTTTTTAAAGGGCGTCGGCTACGGTCGGCGCTATCCTTTCCTGCCCTGAAGGACGGGGCTTGCCGCGCCTTTTGGTCAATGGGATCCCTCTCCTCAGGGCACGACCAACACTGGGCAGGGGGAGAGATCGATCACGCGGTGGCTTACAGAGTTGTTCTGCCCCTCTCCAGACAGGGTGAGGCCACGGCAGCCCATCACGATCAGGCTGATCTCCAGCTCGTCTGCCACATCACAGATGACAAAAGGCACCTTCCCCTCTCGATACTCACTCTTGACGTTGCTGAGGCCGATTTGATGCAGGCCGGACTCCGTTTGCTTAAGCAGGTTGTGGATGTTTTGCCGAGCTTGCTCGGCTCGCTCCGGGTCAAGCTCCGTATCATCCAGCACAGAAAGCAAATACACTTGGCTCTTGTAGCGCTGTGCTATGTCCGCCACCAAGGGCAAGGCGTGGCTGGTCTCACGCGAGTTATCGATGGGAAAGAGCAGTTTGTCGAACATAGCCGAGGATTCCGCGGTCAAGCCCATTCCCTATCCAAGTTGGGGGCTTGCCCTATTCTATCAATTTTACCGGGAGCTCAATGGCCTCATTCCACCCCTGCCCGTTTTCCTGTTGTCAGGGGCTCCACCTGGGCTGCTTCGCCCTAGCTGCAAACGGAGCTCCTCTGCTGTTTGGATGAGTAGCCATTCTATCATCCCGCGAAAGTCCAGCCGCCCTAAGCCATGCTGGGCTGAAGTTTACGCAATTCCTGCCAAAAATCCATTATTTTCAGATTGACCAAACTTGGAAAAGAATAATGAAAAAAGTGTCGCCCCCCAGGGCAAAACCACATTTGATCCCCTGGCTTTAGGTGGTTTCTCCACTTCTCGAGCGAAGCAGGATCCACAATGGGGTCATCCTTGCTGGCGCAAACCAACATCGGCACCGACACTTTCTGGGCTGGAATCGCTATCACCTGAAATAGGGAGTGAGGTATGGGAGAAGTATCCAAATCTTTAGCCAGAGCATAGGAGAGTGAGCGTGCTCGCCACTGTTCTGAAGTAGGTAGAAGGCTCTGGGCTATACGCACCAAGAGTTGTTCCCGACTCCAGCAAAAGATTTTTCGCTGCACATAGAAATGGGCATGCCAAGTGGTAGCAGGCCAACCTCCCACGGCCAGCAAGGTCAGAGACTGTACCCGCTGTGGGTAACGGCAGGCAAAAAGATAAGCGGCCACCCCGCTCAAGCCGTGGCCGATAAGATGAACGGGTCGATCCCAAGCTTTGAGATATTCGTATAGCAGCGTGATTACAGTCTCCAGGCTACAAGGCTCATCCTGGGTTTGGTGGTACTCCCAGTAGGCTATCCGAAAGCATTTCCCCAGGGATCCTAATAAAGGCTGATCAAAGAGCTTGAGACTGGGAGAAATGCCCAGATACAGGGCCTCAAAAGCGAGCGCAGAAGCGGAGCTTAAACTCATATTCGCTATTCCATCTCGACTGTTAAAACCATCAAGGCTGCTAGCCAAACAAAAGATCTACAAAGTCCAGTAGCCAGAAACCAACCGGCAAAGTGCGGTTGAACCATGCAATTGTGAACAGTGCAATTGCCATTGGAAAATGCGGCCCAAAGGATCCGAGCCGATCTGGATAGAGGAGAGGGGACAATACCCCTCTCCTTTCTGCAGATCCCCGAACCAGGGAGCCTCAAACCTCATTCACAGCCCAGGCAAAATCTGGGCCAACACGTCCGCACTGTTCAGGAGCATGTAGGCAAACAGGGCACCGCCAACGCCGCCCACCAGAAACCCTCCCGCCAACTGGCTCCAGCCGGCACGGGTGCGCAAGTTTTCGGGCAAGTCCTCCGATCCTGCCGGTACTCGCACCGGCTGAGGGGATCCCTGCGATTCCGCCATCAGTTGCACTCCCGGCGTCGGATAGGCCACCTCTCCATAGGGGGTGTTCACCACCGCCACCAGCCGCGAGCGCGGAAAAGAGACTCGTCCATAGATCGAAAGACAAACCGTTAGGATCAGCACCAGACCAATGGCCGCCAGCGTACCTGCCGTCAGGGCTTGCTCCGAATTCCGCAGCGGACTCAACTTGTAAAACGGCCCCACCAGGAAGTACCCATGGGCCATGCCGATCTCCAAACCGCGCAGGAAAGGCGACAAGCCCTCCCGGTAGATGGGCAGGTTTTGCAGCAGCAGCAGGGTGAGATCGCCCTGGTTTACCGGCGTGTCCAAGTTGCCCACCTGGGGATCTGTGGCTCGCACCCAGCCCCCGCGCTGGAAGTCAAAGCCGCTGGCCGCCGCCCGCGCCCGGATGGCATGCCAGATGTGCCCCGCCAAAAACAGGATCCCCAAGACAAAGTGGGCTGTAGCCAACCAGGTACGGCTGCTTACAATTCCCCTTTCGTCAGCGGCCAGCCCCAGCGGCCCGTAAAAAGCCGCAGGGTAGGCGATCTCATTGACGCTGACAAAATAGGCCGCCAAGATGCCCATGTAAGCCAGGGCCCCCAGGCTGTAGGAGAGGTAGGCTTCGCCCGAGTAGATCAAGACTTGCTTGGCCCAGGCAAAGGGGCGCGTGGCTATGTGCCACCATCCCCCCAGCACGCAGAGCAGGCCCACGTAGATGTGTCCCCCCACCAGGTCTTCCAGGTTGTCCACGGCGGCCATGCCCTGCTGACCCATCAGCGGCGTCAAGTAGGCGAAGATCCGCAGCGGATTGAGGGTGGGATCCGCAACGATCCGCACGCGGCCCAGGTTGGCATCGTACAGCCCTCCCCAAAAGAGAGCCTTGGCCACCAGCAGCCATGCACCCAGCCCCAGCAGCAGCAGGTGGATGCCGAGGATGGTGGTCATCTTGTCGTCATCTTCCCAGTCGTAGCCGAAAAACTCGGCAAAGGTTTTCCCCTTGCTCAGCACCTCTGGTCCCAAAAGGGCATGGAAGATCCCTCCTGCCCCCAGCACTGCCGAGGCAATTAGGTGCAGAACGCCCACGACAAAAAAGGGATAGGGATCCGTAACCACCCCTTCTGCGTTGACGCCGATGCCCAAGCTGGCCAGATGGGGCAACAAAATCAGCCCCTGGCTGTACATAGGTTGATTTGGATCCCAGTGGGCCACCTCAAACAAAGTCATGCCGCCGGCCCACAGCATGATCAACCCCGCATGGGCCACGTGGGCCCCCAGCAGCTTTCCGGACAGATTCACCAAGCGAGCATTGCCCGCCAGCCAGCTCACCTGAGGGGATCCCTCAGCAGAGGTAGGCGATGAAGATAGAACTGCGCCAGTCATGACAAACTCCCACAGTATCCACAACAAGCTAAGAAGCCGAGTTTGAGATTACAGATTGAAGAGTGTTTTGAGTTTGGCCGTCCACTCTTTAATTCGTTTTTCCGTCAGCTCTGGTTGGTTATCTTCGTCCAGAGCAAGGCCGACAAACTCACCGTCAACCACTCCCTTAGACTCGTTGAACTCGTAGCCTTCTGTAGGCCAGGAGCCGACATTTTTGCCGCCACGCTCGGCAATTTTTTCGGCCAGGATCCCCATGGCATCTTGAAAGTTGTCGGGATAGCCCAACTGATCCCCAACTCCAAAGTAGGCTACCGTCTTACCGGAAAAATCGATCTCATCCAAATTTGGGAAAAAACCATCCCAATCAGCCTGAAGCTCCCCAATATTCCAAGTTGGACAGCCGATGATTAAGTAGTCGTACTTCTCAAAGTCCTCAATGTTGGCCTCGGCAATGTCAATTAAATCTACATTGTCTTCGCCCAGCTCTTTTTGAATCATCTCGGCAGCTCTTTCGGTATTTCCGGTTTGAGTGCCGAAAAATAGACCTATTTTTGCCATTGCTCCTACCTCGAAACTGCAAGTGCGAAGCTCAAAATCAGATGGCTAGATAGTCAATGCCTTCAGCGTGCCGTTAGGCCTGCTGTGCAGCGAGCTCTACTCTGCCGGTACGGAAATTGAATCCTCGGGCTTTCAGGGCATGGAAAAGGTGGCCCTGAAGGAAGAAAAAGGCCAGCCAAAAGTGGGCATTGGCCAGCCAAACCCTAGACGTGAGAGCCTCTCCTTGCTCAAAAAAGGGATAGCGATCCAAGCCCACCTGAAGCAGCGGCCCATAGAAAACTTCGGGATAAACCACTGGGTTAACCGCAACAAAATAGGCAGCAATAAACCCCATCAAGGCCAAAGCTCCCAGGCTGTAGGAAAGATAAGCCTCTCCCGACCAGACAAAAATTCGCTCTGCCCAGCCAAAAGGCTTGGTCACGATATGCCAAATGCCCCCCGCCACCAAGAGCAAGCCCAGCCAGAGGTGGCCGCCCACCACGTCTTCTAAAGTGTCCACCCCTGCTATCCAATGGCGTCCTTCCGCGCCCAACAGGTGCCCAAACGGATTCCAATTGGGAAGGATGGTGCGCACCTCTCCCACCCCAGGGTCAAACAATCCGCCAAACACTGTTGCCTTAAGCACCAGCAGCCATGCCCCCAGTCCCAGCAGCACCAGGTGGATCCCTAGGATGGTGGTCATCTTGTTTTTGTCTTGCCAGTCGTAGCTAAACAGGGGAAAGGCTTTGGGATCCAGCACCGCCGGCCCGCGCAGGGCATGAAAAATGCCGCCAAACCCCAAAAAGGCAGAGCTGATGAGGTGGATCGCTCCCACCGCAAAGTAGATATCCGTATCCAGGACTTCCCCGCCGGATCCCACCCCCAGCCCCAAGCTGGCCAGGTGGGGCAAGAGAATCAGCCCCTGCTCATACATCGGTCGGCTGGGGTCAAACTTGGCCAACTCGATCAGGGTCATCGCCCCTGCCCAGAGAACGATCAGCCCGGCATGGGCCACATGCGCCCCCAGCAGCCGGCCAGAAAGATCGGTCAAACGGGCGTTGCCCGCCCACCACGGGATCTGTTGTTGCGAGCTAGATCCCCCTTCTTGCTTGAGTGTCGTCGCTGTCATCTCCGCTCCTCTTGCGTTTCTAAACAAGCTTTTCTAGGAAAAGGCCAGAGACCTTGCCCCAGGCCCGCCTCTGGCCGCACGGACACATCCTTTCGAGACACGTAACCAACTGTTGAGAGTAAATCTCAACAGCGAGCTGTGACCTACTCTAGGCTTCTTGCAAACAAATATCAATGTCTTTAGAGTTAAGTTTTGTTAAGAGTCGGACTTGTATCCGCCCATAGCCCCACCTGGGGAAGCTGCAGATGGAAGCTGGCCCGCAGAGGGACGAGCCGGGCGATCCGGTGGCAGCCGGTGATAAAAATCTCTCCCTTCTTAAGATTGAGTCGCAATAGCTGGATTACAATCAAGCCAAAGTTGGCCAAGTCGAGGGCAAAGGAGTCGGAGGAGATGTCGAGGTATCTGAAGCTGTGGACGGGGATAGGGCTTTATGTTCTGGTCAGCGGGGCCGCTTGCGGGGAAACCCAAAAGGATCCCTCGGCTGCGGGCGGCGGGGATCCACCGGCCCTGAGCCAGGCTTCGCCTCAGCAGGCAGCTCAAATGAACCCGGAGTGTCGGCCTATCCCGGTGGATGGCGGCGGCGAGGGTGGGGAAGAAGGGGCAGGCTCTCGCCGGCCAGCCGTTGTGCTCTCTCCTGAGCAGCGGTTTCAGGATCGGCAGATTTTGCTCGACTTTGCCGATCAGGTGGTGATCCCTGCCTATGAGCAGTTGGTCGCCGATACCCAGGCCCTGTCTCAGGCCATCCAGGCCTTCGTGCAAGATCCCAATGCCCAGACTTTGCAAGCGGCTCGCCAGGCTTGGTCTGTTGCCCGCATCACTTGGGAGGAGAGCGAGGCTTTTGCCTTTGGGCCGGCGGCTTATTTGGGGCTGGATGCGGATTTGGACGAATGGCCCCTGAACGAGGTGGAGGTGCTGGAAGTTCTCAACAGCGGCGATCCCCTCACTCCAGAGACCGTGGCCGAGTTGGAAAGCGGGCAAAAGGGATTTCATGCCGTGGCCTTCTTGCTCTTTGGCGTGGATAACAACAAGTCTTTGCAAGACTTTACCGAGCGGGATCGGGAGTACTTGGCTGCCCTTGGCCCAGTTTTGGCGGATACGGCGGCAAAGCTGCTCAAAAGCTGGACAGAGGGAGTGCAAGGGCTGCCTGCTTTTCGCGAAGAATGGGTAAAAGCCGGCGAGGGCAGCAAGAGTTATCTCACGCTGCAAGCTGCTGCTGAAGAAATAGCCCAAGGTATTCTCGGCATGTTGGACGAGCTGGGCAAGGTCAAAATTGGCGAAGCCTTCGCCCAGCAAAATCCTTTTCTGCTGGAAAGTCGCTTTGCCCACCATTCGCTGCCGGAGTTCCAGGCCAATGTGCGCAGCGTTCAGTATGCTTACTTGGGCGGATTTAGAGATAGAAAAGGTCGTGGCCTGAGCCAATTTGTCCGGGACATCAATCCCAATTTGGATAGTCAAATTCAGTCGGAGTTACAAGCAGCGGCGGCGGCTCTCCAGGGGATCCCTGCCCCTATCGAAAAAAGCCTTTGCGATGCCAATGCCCGTGGATCTATTACTGCCGCTATGGAAAAAATTGAAGACGCTTTCGACAGCTTTGCTCAGGAAGTTGTGCCGCTCCTGCAGTAGTAAGAAAGTCCCAAAAGAGCTGAGTTGCCGATATTTTGATAGCCGATGCGTCGTCTTCTCCAGATTTTCATGCTGGGATTGGCCTCTCTTTGGGCGGCGAGCTTTCTGGCTTTCCCCGCTGCCCCAGAGGGATCCCAGCCATTGCCCCCTCGAGCGGGTGGCGAAACAACCCTTTGGAACCGCACCTCAACAGCCTACGAGCAGCCGGCTCCCAACTTGGATCCCCGCTGGGCCAGGTTGCATGCCCTGGGGGACATCGCCTTTGAGGCTCGCTTCGTCACCGCTCCGGCGCCTGTTAACCCCGGCCTTGGGCCTCTGTTCAACAACAACTCCTGCGCCGGTTGTCATGTTAAAAACGGCCGAGGTTTTCCTGACAAGGGGCAGCGGGTCGTCAGAGTCAGCCAGGTTGGATCCCTGGATAGAAGCGGGGATCCCCAGCCTTTTGGATGGGAGGCCATTGCTCCTCATAGCAACACTCCCCCTGTGGCCGGCATCGGCACGCAGGTTCAAGAAAAGGCCGTTCGGGGCTATCGGCCAGAGGCCAAGGTGGAGTTGCACTGGGTAGAGCAGACCAGAGAGTACGCCGACGGAACTCCCTACAGGCTGCGTTCTCCTGTTGTAAAGCTGTTAACTCTGGAGGGATCGCCCATCGATCCTGTCCTCATCTCCCTGCGGATCCCCCAGCCGGTGTTTGGAGCGGGCCTACTGGAGGCCGTTCCCGCTTCTAGGATCCTGGCAGCAGCCGATCCTGACGACGCCGATGGGGATGGCATCTCTGGCCGCCCCAACTTGGTTTGGGATCAAGAGCAGCAGCGTCTGGTGCTGGGACGGTTTGGTTGGAAAGCCAATACCCCCAACCTCAGGCAACAAACTGCGGCCGCCTACGCCAACGACATGGGTGTCACGAATCCTCTTTTTCCGGCCGCGGATGGCAGCCAAGATATCGACGAGGCCACTCTCCAAGCGACAACCGTTTACGTGCAAACCCTGGCCGTGCCTGGCCGCGCCCTTTGGCAGGATCCCCAAGTTCAGCGAGGGGAAAAGCTCTTCGTCCAAGCCCAATGCGCCAAGTGTCACCGACCAGAGCTACAAACCGGCATTCATGAGATCCCTGCCCTGGCCAACCAAGTCATCCACCCCTACACCGATTTGCTGTTGCATGACATGGGCGAAGGACTAGCAGATGGCCGCGCTGACTTCGAGGCCACGGGCCGAGAATGGCGCACCCCCCCTTTGTGGGGCATCGGCTTGTCGCAGACAGTTCTGCCCTCCTCCGGCTATTTGCACGATGGCCGCGCCCGCAGCCTCGAGGAGGCCATTCTCTGGCATGGGGGAGAAGCTGAACGCTCCCGCGAGATCTTTAAAAATATGGCTGCTGAAGACAGAGAAGCCCTGCTCTATTTTCTTCGATCCCTCTAGAGCTCTGCCCATTTCCGCAGCAGGTTCGCGTAAACTTTGGAGATCAAATCAAAGTGGCGTGTCTTGCCCGATTCCTGAAACATCTGCTGCCGCACAGTCTGTAAATCAAAGAGGATCTCGCGTTCTTGCGGATCCCTAATTAGGCTTTGAACCCAACTGACGGCAGCATAGCGGATCCCACGGGTTACAGGCTCAACTCGGTGCAAGGTGGAAGCAGGATAGAGGATCAAAGCACCCGCCGGCAGCTTGTAGGCTTGCTCCCCCTCGCTACTCTCGATCTTCAGCTCACCGCCATCATAGTCTTCAGGGGCACTTAGAAATAGCGTAAAGGAAATATCCGTGCGCATCAGCTGATGCCGATCGAGCATCAGCGCATCGTCGGTATGAGTGCCATAGGACATTCCCGCTTCGTAGCAGCTAATTAAAATGGAATGAATGAGCTTGGGCCGGGCAGCCATCTGGAACAACAAATTACGCTCTAGAGCTGCCAAGATAATCTCCTCTATCTTCCGTTGCTGAAGGGATCCCTTTGGCATTTGCCTATTGTTTTTGACAAGCCTGGCATTCCAGCCTGCCGTCAGAGCACCATCCACAAATTCAGCATCGGCTATGAGGGACAGAATCTGTTGCAATTCTGCTAAACTAAGAACATCGCCAATACACAAGATCATTATCAACCTCTAAAAAGCAAAATACATGACACCTTCTACACTAGCAAAACAAGCCTTATGAAAATCATGCCTACTTCGAGCATCCCTCGGAAACCTTAAGCATCTAGCAGAGAAAGTAGAGATCTTTTGCCCTATGCAGCCACCTTCTGGTATTCGACAAAAAGAGCTCTGCGAGCTATTGGGCTTAGACTACAAGGCTGTTGCCACCGAGGCAAAGCGTCTGGGCTTGAGCACACATGCCTATCTGCAACAGAAAACAGGTTGGATCCTGAAGGATGAACTCTATTATCCGCCCGGCACTACCTTTGACAAGTCAGCAGATGGCGAGTCAGTAGGATCGTCCCCTACCCCCTCAGAGGATTTGTCCTCTAGCAGCAAAATCAATTCCAGAAAAAGGAAAGACATCCTCTCACTGCTGTTGTTGCTTGTTGTCCTGTTAGCTGCCATCTTGCTGGCCCGTCGCTTAGATCCAGAGGCAACTCGAGAATTTATAGCAAAACTAGGCCCCTGGGCACCCCTTGCCCTGATTGGATTACGCTCCCTGAGTATTATTATTCCTGCCATACCCAGCACCCTTTACTCCATCTTGGCAGGAGCCCTCTTTGGATTTGGATCGGGAATCCTTTACATTGCAATTGCTGATTTTATCTCTTGTACACTTAACTTCTACCTAGCCAGAAAGTTTGGTAGAGACCTAGTACAGCGAGTAGTTGGGCGACAATGGATGTACAAAGTCGATGCCCTTTCAGCTAACTATCTGGAAAACAATATTTTTCTTACAGCTGGTTTTTTAATGACGGGCCTATTCGACTTTGTCGCCTACGCCGCCGGCCTAACCCAAATAAAATGGCAGAACTTTCTTCTCGCCCTAGCTTTGGGCATTGCCGTCTCTACACCCCCAGTAGTGGCTCTGGGGGCAGGGATCCTAGAGCAGGGAAGGTGGCTGCTGGGCTTTGCTTTGCTGGGAATGTTTGCTTTGGCGATGTTAAGCGGCTGGCTGAGTAAAAGGCGGCGTTCTTAACTTGCCTTTGATAAAGTCAGAACAAAAGCAAGGTCAGCAGTGGCTTCTAACTCATGGGGAACATTTGCCGAAATTAAGACAAATATGCCCGGAGATAGAGAGATCTTCTCACCTGCAAGGGTTAAGACTCCAGTTCCTTCAATGACGTGGAGAGTAGCGTCCCTTGTGGAGGTATGCTCGGAAATACTTGTGCCTCCCGCCATACAGAAAAGAGTATGTTGGCAGACTTCACTTTTCCAAATGATCTTGCTGAGAACTCCTTCCACAGAATAAGCAATGTGATCTTTGAGCTGCAAAAAAGGTGACTCAGGGGAGACAAGAGACATCATTAAGCCTCCTTCTTGGCAATCAGTATGATGTAGCCTAGGTTATTTCGATATCGGCTAAAGATTTGCTTCATAGATAAGATCCGCTGCCGGATTACAGGACGTGTAAGCACATTCCACACCATAGTTAAGAGCGTCGGCAATCCTTCCTCTGTAGCAATAGCAACGGGATTGAGCAAAGTTAAGGGGCCGGTGGCATACTGGACAACCGTAAGATTTGCTTGCTGAACAGTTGCAAGCCAGCTGTCAGTAGATAAAGGATTGGCATTGACATGGATTACGGAGGATAACTCCTTGCGGATAGCGTCGCTGTTGGATCCCTCAACTCGCAGCTCATGGCTGAGGAACTTACCCCCTGGCTTGAGGCAATTGTAAATCCCTGACAAAATCTTAGATTTTCCTGCATCGGACTGCATTGTTAAAATAGCTTCCGCCAAGACATAGTCAAATTTCTGATCGATTTGATCTAGGTGAAAGATATCGCCCTCGAGGATCTCAACTTGGCCGGCTAGCCCTGCTGCAGAAACATTAGCGCGAGTGCGAGCAATGTTATCTGGATTTTTCTCAATGCCGGTAACATGTATGCCATAGCGCTTTGCCAATCGAATAGCCGTGTAGCCAAGGCCTGAGGCAAGTTCCAGCACAGTTTCTCCTCGACGGAACTCGGCAAACTTGAAGAGCCGTTCGGTAGCGCCAAAGCCCCCCGGTCGAAGTGCCTTTTTACCTGCCGCAGCCAGTACCTGGTGTCCAGGTGCATTTTTTGAGTCCAGCTTAGACATAGGTAACTCCAAAAAAGATACAGCCTTTTAATTTAAAATAGGGTACAGGTATTCAAGAGGAAGGAGAGAAAGGAATGCCGACTCATTCTTTGGATTTGCGGCAAAGAGTT